>NZ_JABWRW010000040.1:0-35900 GCF_014269095.1 Pseudomonas sp. SWRI50
TGCATCGCCGATGGTAGTGTGGGGTTTCCCCATGTGAGAGTAGGTCATCGTCAAGATTCATTTCGCAAAACCCCTATCTGCGCGAGCAGGTAGGGGTTTTGTCTTTTCCGGGCTTCAGCACCGGCGGGAACCTGCAGTTGCACACCGGTCAATAGTCGCCTCCCACATTTTGAGCCAGATCACTAGAATAGAGCCCACGCATCCATTCAGAAGCTCGATATGCCCAACCCTGTCGAACCCGAAGCACTGGCCCAATTGCCGCTGGACGAACTCGTTGCTTGCCACGAATGCGACCTGTTGATGCGCAAGCCCGTGCTGCAGCATGACGAAAAGGCCCAGTGCCCGCGCTGCGGCTATGAGCTTTACGCCCACCGGCACAACGTGGTCAACCGTAGCCTAGCCCTGGTGCTCACAGCCCTCTTGCTGTTCGTGCCGGCCAATTTCCTGCCGATCATGCAGCTGCACCTGCTTGGCCAGACGTCCGACGATACGGTGTGGAGTGGCGTCTTAGGCCTCTACAACTCCGAAATGCGTGGCGTGGCCGTCGTGGTTTTCCTGTGCAGCATGGCCATTCCCCTGGCAAAACTGCTGTGCCAATTGGCGGTGCTGCTGAGCATTCGCCTGGATGTAGGGCGCGGCTATGGCTTGTTGTGCTATCGCATCTATCACCATCTGCGCGACTGGGGCATGCTCGAGGTCTACTTTATGGGCGTGCTGGTTGCGATCGTCAAACTGGTGGACCTGGCCGAGTTGACCATCGGGTTGGGCCTATTCTGCTTCATCAGTTTGTTATTGATTCAGGTGTGGCTTGAAGTGGTGATGTCACCGCATCAGATCTGGAGTGCGCTTTCCGGGGAGGATCTCCATGCGGGCGATTGATGCAGGCATCCTTGTCTGCAATGAGTGTCACGAACTAAACAGGCAGGAGGCCGACAGCGCCTCGCAGGCATGCACGCGCTGTGGCGCCATCGTGCATGGCCGTCGACCCAACAGCATCGTGCGTACCTGGGCGCTGTTGATTGCGGCTTCCATTCTGTACATCCCTGCCAATCTGTTGCCGATCATGACCGTCAGCACGCTCGGCCAGGGCAGCCCCGATACCATCATGTCGGGCGTCATCACCCTGCTCAAGCACGGTATGGTGCCCATTGCGGCGGTGGTCTTCATTGCCAGTATCCTGGTGCCCACCTTCAAGCTGGTGGGCATCGGCTTACTGTTGTACTCCGTTCAACGCCGACAGCCGCTTTCTGCGCGCCAGCGGATCCTGATGTACCGCTTCATCGAATTCATCGGACGCTGGTCCATGCTCGATATTTTCGTCATCGCCATTCTGGTGGCGGTAGTGAATTTCGGCCGAATAGCCAGTGTCGAAGCCAACCTGGGTGCTGTCGCCTTTGCCACTGTGGTGATCCTGACGATGCTCGCTGCTTTAACTTTCGATCCCCGACTGATTTGGGATAACACGGAGTCGGATGACGACCATGAGTGACCTGCCTACGGCAAAAACCCGCCCAGCCTCGAACTGGTCGGCCATCTGGATTCTGCCGCTGATTGCGTTGATGATCGGCGGCTGGTTGGCATGGCAGGCGTATCGGGATGCGGGTGTAGAAATCGAAGTTCGTTTCACCACCGGTGAAGGGATCGTCGCCAACAAGACCGAAGTTATCTACAAGGGCATGCCGGTCGGTAAGGTGACGTCCCTGGTGCTGGACGCCAAGGGTGACAACCAAGGGGTGATCGCCACCATTGAGATGAACAAGGCGGCAGAACCACACCTGACAACCGGTACGCGCTTCTGGCTGGTCAAGCCAAGCGTCAGCCTGGCGGGTATTTCCGGCCTGGAAACTTTGGTCTCGGGTAACTACATCGCCGTCAGCCCTGGCGAAGGGGAGAAGGCCAAGCGCTTTACCGCCTTGTCCACGGCACCGCCCTTGTCCGACAGTGAGCCCGGCTTGCACCTGACGCTCAAGGCCGATCGATTGGGGTCGCTCAACCGCGACAGCCCGGTGTTCTACAAGCAGATCCAGGTCGGCCGGGTGAAGAGCTACCGGCTTTCCGATGATCAGGATACGGTCGAGGTCAAGGTATTCATCCAGCCCGCCTATGCCAGCCTGGTGCGCAAACACACGCGTTTCTGGAATGCCAGCGGCATCAGTATCGATGCCAGCCTGTCGGGCGTGAAGGTGCGCAGCGAGTCGCTCTCGAGCATCGTCGCCGGCGGTATTGCTTTCGCGACACCGGAATACCGCAAGGACAGCCCGCCAACCGACCCCAGTCTGCCGTTCCGCCTGTACGAAGACTTCGATGCTGCCCAGGCCGGTATCCGCATCAAGGTCAAGCTGAGTGACTACGAAGGCCTGCAGGCCGGTCGTACGCCGGTGATGTACAAAGGCATACAGGTCGGCTCGCTGAAAGCGCTGAAGATGGAGGATAACCTCGGCAGCGCCATGGCCGAGCTCACCCTCGACCCGCTGACCGAGGACTACCTGGTCGAAGGGACACAGTTCTGGGTAGTCAAGCCGTCCATCTCGCTGGCGGGCATCACAGGCCTGGAGGCATTGGTGAAAGGTAACTACATTGCCATTCGCCCCGGCGAGAAGGGCGCCAAGCCGCTGCGTGAGTTCGAGGCTCGGCCCAAGGCGCCGCCGCTGGACCTCAAGGCACCGGGCCTGCACATGGTGCTGTTCGCCGATACCCTGGGTTCGTTGGAAGTCGGTAGCCCGGTGATGTATCGCCAGGTGAAAGTGGGTAGCGTGCAGAGCTACCAGTTCGCCCACAACAGCAACCGCATCCTGATCGGTGTGCACATCGAGAAGGAGTACGAGAAGCTGGTCAACGGCTCGTCGCGCTTCTGGAATGTCAGTGGTATTACCCTGACCGGTGGGTTGTCGGGCATCAAGATCAAAAGTGAATCACTGCAAACGCTGATGGCGGGCGGTATCGCCTTCGATACGCCAAGGCCTGATGTGGCGCTCAAGCGTCATATTCCACGCTTCCGCCTGCATGACAGCGAGGAGGCGGTCAATCGTGCGGGTACCTTGATCACCATTCGTGTCGACCGTGCCGATGGCTTGAAGCCAGGCACGCCGATCCGCTTCCGTGGTCTAGACGTTGGCAGTATCGAAAGCGTCGACCTGACCGCAGACTTGCAGGCGGTGCTGTTGCGTGCACGCATTACTGAAGCGGCGGAGCGTATTGCCCGGGTCGGCACCCAGTTCTGGGTGGTCAAGCCTGCGCTGGGCCTGGTGCGTACTGAAAACCTCGACACCTTGATTGGTGGGCAATACCTGGAAGTGCAGCCGGCGGTCAAAGACAGAGGCACGCAGCGTGATTTCATTGCCCTGGCAGATGCCCCGGAGGTAGCTGGCCCTGAGGTCGGCTTGCCGTTGACGCTCAGTGCACCGCGGCGTGGTTCGATCAAGCCGGGTGTGCCGGTGACCTACCGTGAAGTTGCAGTTGGCAAGGTGACAGGCTTCGAGCTGGGCCAGAGCGCCGACCGCGTGCTGATCCATATCCTTATCGAGCCGCGCTATGCCGCATTGGTGCGCAGCGGCAGCCGCTTCTGGAACAGCAGTGGCTTTGGTTTCGATTGGGGGCTGTTGAAGGGCGCTACGGTGCGTACCGAGTCGCTGGAGACACTGATCGATGGCGGTATTGCCTTTGCCACCCCGGATGGCGAGCAGATGGGCAACCCGGCGCGGCCGCAACAAACCTTTGCCCTGTTCGACAAGGCAGAGGATCAATGGCTGCAGTGGGCGCCGAAGATCCAGATAGCCAAGTGATGGATGCCAGGGCCGCCTAATGCGGCCCTAGCTTTGTGTAGGAGCAGCCTTGTGCTGCGAAGAGGCCGGTGCAGGCACCCTTGATGTCAGGTGCTTACACCGGCCTCTTCGCTGCTCCTACACAAAACCCATGCAATAAAAAATCGCAGGCAACAAAAAACCGACCCTAGGGTCGGTTTTTTGACAAGCATGTCGCTTAGGCAGCTGCAGCTTCTTTCAGCGCCTTGATGTGGCCATTCAGACGGCCTTTGTGGCGAGCAGCTTTGTTCTTGTGGATGATGCCTTTATCGGCCATACGGTCGATTACAGGCACAGCCAGAACGTAAGCGGCTTGCGCTTTTTCAGCGTCTTTTGCGTCGATGGCTTTAACTACATTCTTGATGTAGGTGCGGACCATGGAACGCAGGCTGGCGTTGTGGCTGCGACGCTTCTCAGCCTGTTTTGCACGTTTCTTGGCGGAAGGTGTGTTGGCCACCGTCGAGCTCCTCGAAAGACTTTAGGTAAATAGCAAACAAAATAGGCCGCGAATCATGCCGATCAGTCGAACGGATGTCAAGGCCGCCTGCAAGGTTCCGCCGAGCGGTGCGCCAACAAGAGGGAAAGATTCCTTTCTGCTGCGCGACCTGTAAACTCGGGAATTTTTGGCTCCCCTGCGAAGGCGCGGGAGTATCGCACATTCGAACGCTGTCTGCAGCGTCCTCTGTCTCTGACGTGAATCTTTTCGATGAATCTGCTCAAATCCCTGGCCGCAGTCAGCTCAATCACCATGATTTCCAGGGTGTTGGGCTTTGTACGCGACACCATCCTGGCGCGTGTATTTGGTGCCGGCATCGCCACTGATGCCTTTTTCATCGCGTTCAAGCTGCCCAACCTGCTGCGGCGGATTTTTGCCGAGGGGGCGTTTTCGCAAGCGTTCGTGCCGATTCTGGCCGAATACAAGACCCAGCAGGGCGAGGAAGCGACCCGTACCTTTATTGCCTATGTCAGCGGCCTGCTGACCCTGGTCACGGCCCTGGTCACGGCCGTTGGCATCCTCGCGGCGCCCTGGGTGGTGTGGGCGACAGCGCCTGGGTTCGTCGACAGCGCCGAAAAATATGCGCTCACCACCGACCTGTTGCGGGTGACCTTTCCTTATATATTGCTGATTTCGCTGTCGTCGCTGGCGGGGGCGATCCTCAATACTTGGAACCGATTCTCCGTCCCGGCGTTTACCCCGACCCTGCTGAACGTGGCGATGATCTTCTTCGCCGTGGTGCTCACGCCGTATTTCGACCCGCCAATCATGGCGTTGGCCTGGGGTGTACTGGCCGGCGGCCTGGCGCAACTGCTGTACCAGCTGCCGGCACTGAAGAAGATCGGCATGCTCGTACTGCCACGCCTGAACCTGCGCGACACCGGTGTATGGCGCGTGCTCAAGCAGATGCTGCCGGCGATCCTCGGCGTTTCGGTCAGCCAGATATCGCTGATCATCAACACCATCTTCGCCTCGTTCCTGGTGGCCGGCTCGGTGTCGTGGATGTATTACGCCGATCGCCTGATGGAGCTGCCGTCCGGCGTGCTCGGCGTGGCCCTGGGCACCATCCTGCTGCCGACGTTGGCCAAGACCTACGCCAACAAGGACCGCGAAGAATACTCGCGCATCCTCGACTGGGGCCTGCGCCTGTGCTTCTTGCTGGTGTTGCCTTGCACACTGGCCATGGCCATTCTCGCCGAGCCGCTGACTGTGGCGCTGTTCCAGTACGGCAAGTTCAGCGCGTTCGATGCGGCCATGACCCAGCGTGCGTTGATGGCCTATTCTGTGGGCCTGTTGGCGATCATTCTGGTCAAGGTACTGGCACCAGGCTTCTATGCGCAGCAGAATATCCGAACACCCGTGAAGATCGCGGTGTTCACGCTGGTCTGCACTCAGCTGTTGAACCTGGTTCTGGTCGGCCCGCTGGCGCATGCTGGCCTGGCCCTGGCGATCAGCCTAGGTGCCTGCCTCAATGCTGGCCTGCTGTTCTGGAAGCTGCGCAGCCAAGGGCTGTTCGAGCCGCAAGCGGGCTGGGTACGCTTCCTGTTCAAGCTGGTATTGGCAGTTACATTGATGTCGGCGGTATTGCTGGCGGGCATGCACGTCATGCCGGCCTGGGAGCAGGGCGGCATGCTCGAGCGCTTCGTGCGTCTCGGGGCGCTGATCCTGGCGGGCGTCGTGACGTATTTCGGCTGCCTGTACCTGTGCGGCTTCCGGCCACGGCATTTTGCCCGCAAGGCCCTGCACTGAGGCCTGGCGCACGTCAGGCGTCGGTTTTTCGCATTCCACGCCACCCCTGGGCGCTGCTGCCTGTCACCGGCGCCCGGGTGTGGTTATAATCGGCCACTTTATGAGCAAGAAGCGCGTTATGCAGCTGGTTCGAGGTCTTCACAACCTGCGCCCCGAGCACCGGGGCTGTGTCGCCACCATTGGCAACTTCGACGGGGTTCACCGCGGCCACCAGGCAATCCTGGCGCGTCTGCGCGAGCGCGGCCAAGCACTTGGCCTGCCGACCTGCGTGGTGATCTTCGAGCCACAGCCGCGCGAATACTTTGCCCCCGATACTGCCCCGGCGCGTCTGGCTCGGCTGCGCGACAAGGTCGAGCTACTGGCCGCCGAAGGCATCGACCGCGTGCTGTGCCTGGCATTCAACCAGCGCCTGAGCAAGCTCAGCGCCGATGAGTTCGTCAAGGCCATCCTGGTCGACGGCCTGGGCGTGCGGCACCTCGAAGTGGGCGACGACTTCCGCTTTGGCTGCGACCGTGCAGGCGATTTTGCCTTCCTGGTCGAGGCCGGCGACAAGTACGGGTTCACCGTCGAAGCCGCCAACACGGTTATCCAAGATGGTTTGCGGGTCAGCAGCACCGAAGTGCGCAAGGCGTTGTCCGAAGGCGACTTCGAACTGGCCGAGCACCTGCTGGGCCGCCCGTACCGCATCACTGGCCGGGTCTTGCACGGCCAAAAACTCGCGCGCCAACTTGGCACGCCCACCGCCAACATCCAGCTCAAGCGCCGCCGCGTGCCGCTGTCCGGGGTTTACCTGGCCAGCATCGAAATCGACGGCAAGGCCTGGCCGGGTGTCGGCAATATCGGCGTGCGCCCCACCGTTGCCGGTGATGGGCGCCCGCACCTGGAGATTCATCTTCTGGATTATGCCGGCGACCTGTATGGCCGGCGTCTGACGGTGGAGTTCCACCACAAGCTGCGTGAAGAGCAGCGATTCGCCTCCCTTGAGGCGCTGAAGTCGGCGATCGACGCGGACATCGCCGCCGCACGTGCACATTGGCACGCTCAACCGCTAACGAAGAGCCTGAAATGACCGACTACAAAGCCACGCTAAACCTTCCGGACACCGCCTTCCCGATGAAGGCCGGCCTGCCTCAGCGCGAACCGCAGATTCTGCAGCGCTGGGACAGCATTGGCCTGTACCAGAAGCTGCGCGAAATTGGCAAGGATCGTCCGAAGTTCGTCCTGCACGACGGCCCGCCCTATGCCAACGGCAAGATCCACATCGGTCATGCGCTGAACAAGATCCTCAAGGACATGATCGTCCGTTCCAAGACCCTCGCGGGCTTTGACGCGCCCTACGTGCCGGGCTGGGACTGCCATGGCCTGCCGATCGAACACAAGGTCGAAGTCACCCACGGTAAGCACCTGTCCGCCGACCGCACCCGCGAGCTGTGCCGCGAGTACGCCGCCGAGCAGATCGAAGGGCAGAAGACCGAGTTCATCCGCCTGGGTGTGCTGGGCGACTGGGACAACCCTTACAAGACCATGAACTTCGCCAACGAGGCCGGTGAAATCCGTGCCCTGGCCGAGATGGTCAAGCAAGGTTTCGTGTTCAAGGGCCTCAAGCCTGTGAACTGGTGCTTTGATTGCGGTTCGGCACTGGCCGAAGCTGAAGTCGAATACGCCGACAAGAAGTCGCAGACCATCGACGTGGCCTTCCCGGTCGCCGACGCCGACAAGCTGGCCGCCGCCTTTGGCCTGGCCTCGCTGGCCAAGCCTGCCGCCATCGTGATCTGGACCACCACCCCGTGGACCATCCCTGCCAACCAGGCGCTGAACATCCACCCGGAGTTCAAGTACGCCCTGGTCGACACTGGCGAGCGCCTGCTGGTGCTGGCTGAAGAGCTGGTCGAGTCGTGCCTCAAGCGTTACAACCTGGAAGGCTCGGTGGTTGCGACCGCCCAAGGCTCGGCGCTTGAGCTGATCAACTTCCGCCACCCGTTCTACGACCGCCTGTCGCCACTCTACCTGGCCGACTACGTCGAGCTGGGCGCCGGTACTGGTGTGGTCCACTCCGCGCCTGCCTACGGTGAAGACGACTTCGTCACCTGCAAGCGCTACGGCATGGTCAACGACGACATCCTTACGCCGGTGCAAAGCAACGGCGTGTATGTCGAGTCGCTGGAGTTCTTTGGCGGCCAGTTCATCTGGAAGGCCAACCCGGCCATCGTCGAGAAGCTGGGCGAAGTCGGCGCGCTGATGCACTCCGAAACCATCAGCCACAGCTACATGCACTGCTGGCGCCACAAAACCCCGCTGATCTACCGCGCCACCGCGCAGTGGTTCGTCGGCATGGACAAGCAGCCAACCACCGGCGAGCCGCTGCGTGAGCGCGCGCTCAAGGCCATCGAAGAAACCAAGTTCGTCCCGGCCTGGGGCCAGGCGCGCCTGCACTCGATGATCGCCAACCGCCCGGACTGGTGCATCTCGCGTCAGCGCAACTGGGGTGTGCCGATCCCGTTCTTCCTGCACAAGCAGACCGGCGAGCTGCACCCGCGTACCGTCGAGCTGATGGAAGCCGTGGCCAAGCGCGTCGAGCAAGAAGGCATTGAGGCCTGGTTCAAGCTGGACGCCGCCGAACTGCTCGGTGACGAAGCCGGCCAGTACGACAAGATCACCGACACCCTGGACGTGTGGTTCGACTCCGGCACCACCCACTGGCACGTGCTGCGTGGCTCGCACGACATCGGCCACGCTACCGGCCCGGTCGCCGACCTGTACCTGGAAGGCTCCGACCAGCACCGCGGCTGGTTCCACTCGTCCTTGCTGACCGGTTGCGCCATCGACAACCACGCGCCGTACCGCGAGTTGCTGACCCACGGCTTCACCGTGGACGAGAACGGCCGCAAGATGTCCAAGTCGCTGGGCAACACCATCGAGCCGGAAAAGGTCAACAACACCCTGGGTGCCGACATCCTGCGCCTGTGGGTTTCGGCCACCGACTACTCCGGTGAGATGGCGGTTTCCGAGCAGATCCTGCAGCGTAGCGCCGACGCCTACCGGCGTATCCGCAACACCGCGCGCTTCCTGCTGTCCAACCTGTCGGGCTTCGACCCGTCCCGCGACCTGCTGGCCCCAGAGGACATGCTGGCACTGGACCGTTGGGCAGTGGACCGCACGCTGCTGCTGCAGCGCGAGCTGGAAGAGCACTACAGCGAGTACCGCTTCTGGAACGTCTACTCGAAGATCCACAACTTCTGTGTGCAGGAGCTGGGTGGCTTCTACCTCGACATCATCAAGGACCGCCAGTACACCACCGGCGCCAACAGTGTCGCGCGCCGTTCGTGCCAGTCTGCGCTGTACCACATCAGCGAAGCGCTGGTGCGCTGGATCGCGCCGATCCTGGCCTTCACCGCCGACGAAATCTGGCAGTACCTGCCGGGCGAGCGCAACGAGTCGGTGATGCTTAACGGCTGGTACCAGGGCCTGAGCGAGCTGCCGGAAGGCACCGAGCTGGACCGTGCCTACTGGGACCGCGTCATGGCGGTCAAGGCATCGGTCAACAAGGAGCTGGAAAACCAGCGTACCGCCAAGGTCATCGGTGGCAACTTGCAAGCCGAAGTTACCCTGTACGCCGAAGAAGGCCTGAGCGCCGACCTGAGCAAGCTGGGCGACGAGCTGCGCTTCGTGCTGATCACCTCGGCTGCCAGCGTGGTGCCGTTCGTGCAGGCACCGGCTGATGCCGTGGCGACCGAAGTCGAAGGCCTCAAGTTGAAAGTGGTCAAGTCTGGCCACGCCAAGTGCGGCCGCTGCTGGCACTTCCGCGCCGACGTTGGCAGCCACCCGGAGCACCCGGAAATCTGCAGCCGTTGCGTCGACAACCTGAGCGGTTCGGGCGAGGTGCGCCACTATGCCTAACCCTGTTGCGGGGCGCTTCGGGCGCCTTGCCTGGCTCTGGCTGAGCCTGGTGGTCCTGGTCCTTGACCAGGTCACCAAGGTTTATTTCGAAGGCAAGTTGAGCCTGTACCAGCAGATCGTGGTCATTCCTGACTACTTCAGCTGGACCTTGGCCTACAACACCGGCGCGGCGTTCAGCTTCCTCGCCGACAGCTCCGGCTGGCAGCGTTGGCTGTTCGCCCTGATCGCCCTGGTGGTCAGTGCGGTGCTGGTGGTCTGGCTCAAGCGCCTGGGGCGCAGCGAGACCTGGCTGGCCGTCGCCTTGGCATTGGTGCTGGGTGGTGCGCTGGGTAACCTGTATGACCGCATCGTGCTTGGCCACGTGGTCGACTTCATCCTGGTGCACTGGCAGAACCGCCATTATTTCCCGGCCTTCAACCTGGCCGACAGTGCCATCACCGTTGGTGCGGTGATGCTGGCGCTGGATATGTTCAAGAGCAAGAAGTCCGAGGAGCCTGTCCATGACTGACACCCGTATTGGCCAGAACACCGAAGTCACCTTGCACTTCGCCCTGCACCTTGAAAACGGCGACACGGTCGACAGCACGTTCGACAAGTCGCCC
This sequence comes from Pseudomonas sp. SWRI50, assembly GCF_014269095.1. Lineage (NCBI taxonomy): Bacteria > Pseudomonadati > Pseudomonadota > Gammaproteobacteria > Pseudomonadales > Pseudomonadaceae > Pseudomonas > Pseudomonas sp. SWRI50. The sequence goes on from NZ_JABWRW010000040.1 coordinate 10,545, forward strand.
GCCATGTTCAAGGTCGGTGACGGTAACCTGCTGCCCGGTTTCGAAGCCGCGCTGTTCGGCTTCAAGGCCGGCGACAAGCGCACCGTCACCGTGGCCCCGGAGAACGCCTTCGGCCAACCGAACCCGCAGAATGTGCAAGTGATGCCGCGCTCGCAGTTCACCGACATGGAGTTGTCCGAAGGCCTGCTGGTGATCTTCAACGACGCCGCCAACGCCGAGCTGCCGGGCGTGGTCAAAGCCTTCGATGACGCGCAGGTGACCATCGACTTCAATCACCCACTGGCTGGCAAGACCCTGAGCTTCGAGGTGGAGATCCTCGATGTGAAGGCCTTGTAAGCCTGGAGCCGAGCATGCAAATCAAACTCGCCAACCCTCGCGGCTTTTGCGCGGGGGTCGACCGGGCGATCGAGATCGTCAACCGTGCCCTGGAAGTCTTCGGCCCGCCGATTTACGTACGCCACGAAGTGGTGCACAACAAGTTCGTGGTCGAAGACCTGCGCAACCGCGGTGCCATCTTCGTCGAAGAGCTGGAGCAGGTGCCTGACGACGTCATCGTCATCTTCAGCGCCCATGGCGTTTCCCAGGCCGTGCGCCAGGAAGCGGCCGGGCGTGGCCTGAAGGTGTTCGATGCCACGTGCCCCCTGGTCACCAAGGTGCACATCGAGGTGGCCAAGTACAGCCGCGACGGCCGTGAGTGCATTCTCATCGGCCACGCCGGGCACCCGGAAGTGGAAGGCACCATGGGGCAGTACGACGCCAGCAACGGCGGCGCCATCTACCTCGTCGAAGACGAGGAGGATGTTGCCAAGCTGCAGGTGCGCGACCCGGACCACCTGGCCTTCGTGACCCAGACCACGCTGTCGATGGATGACACCAGCCGTGTCATCGATGCCCTGCGTGCGCGCTTCCCGAACATCGGTGGCCCGCGCAAGGATGACATTTGCTACGCCACCCAGAACCGCCAGGATGCAGTCAAGCAACTGGCCGACGAATGTGACGTGGTCCTGGTGGTCGGCAGCCCGAACAGCTCCAACTCTAACCGCCTGCGTGAGCTGGCCGAGCGCATGGGCACCCCGGCCTACCTGATCGATGGTGCCGAGGACCTGCAGCGTGGCTGGTTTGGCGACGCCGCCCGCATCGGCATCACGGCGGGTGCTTCTGCCCCAGAGGTGCTGGTGCGTGGTGTGATCGAGCAGCTCAAGGCGTGGGGCGCTTCTGGCGCCGAAGAGCTCGATGGGCGTGAAGAGAACATCACGTTCTCGATGCCCAAAGAGCTGCGGGTTCGTTCGCTGATCTGATCAAGAGCGTGCGCACAGAGAGCCCCGCTCGGGCTCACCTGTGCGCACGCTGATTCTGCCGCTGGTCGACAGCACGACGTGATGCTGGCCGGTGGGGGAGGCGCGTTCGCAGATCTCCAGTGTTGAATTGCTACGCCCCAGCGGAACACCTACTGCACTGAACCTCACCTGCCCCGGGGTGTTGTGGGCAATTCTCAGCGGCCGCGACAAGCGGTGTTCACGCAGCACCTGCTGATTGTGTTCAAGCACCACACGCCAACCCTTACCCCAATCGCCTTCCATCGGCTGCACCCGCACTGTCTGGCCTTGCAGCAAGGCGTGGCTGCGCGCGCTGCGCAGTGCCTGCGCCAGGTCCCGCGCTGCGGCTGCGCTATGTAAGTCATCAGAAAGCCCGGTGTAGGCCGGCATCCCCAGCTGTGTCAGAACGGCCGCCATGGCCAGCGCCAACATCATTTGTATCAGTGTTGCGCCCTGTTGCCGCACCGTGCATTTCTCCCTGGACGTGCTTCGCTTCAGCTTCAACGTCGCAGGGCAATTGATCCAGTCGCCCAGTGAGTAAACAGCTGCAGGAAAAGTCGCAGGGGGCGCAGGGATGCGAACGATGGAAGGGGGCATGACGCTTCTCGAGGTACTGCTGGCCATGGTGGTCGTGGCAGTGGGCCTGTTTGCCGCTGCTGCGCTGCAGGTGCGCGCACTGCAGGCAACCGACAGCGCACGGCACGACGCGCAGGCCGCCTTGTTGAAACACACGCAGCTAGAGCGGAGCAGGGCAGCAGGCGCGCGGAAGGTGCAGCGGTGAAGCGTGCACAAGGCGGCTTTAGCCTGCTTGAAGGGGTGCTGGCGCTCGCCATCGGTTTGGGGCTGCTGGCGGCGGCTAGCCAGCTGTTCGTGTCTGCCCATGAAACCTGGCGGCTGCAAGGTGTGGCCGCACGCCTGCAGGATGATGCCCGGCTGGCGTTGCAGCGCATGGCCCAGGATATTCGCATGGCCGGCATGTTCGGTTGCCTGCGCTTGCAGCCCGGCGATTTCAACGACCCGGAAGCACTTCAGGCCTTCGCCCGACCGCTGCACGTGAGCCCCACTAGCTTGAGCCTGGTGGTCGCCGAGCTGCCAGGGCATAGCGGTGCTCCAGGTTGGACGCTGCTGACCAACTGCACCGACGAGGCCCACGTGTACAAGGGGCGAGCTGAAAGCAGCGGTCAGCTGTTGGCGTTCCCTATCAGCCGGCACGTGTATGCGCTGGAAGACGGTACGTTGACGTTCCGGCGACGAGGTACACCGCAGCCACTGGTCGACCATGTGCGCGAGATGCGCGTGGCGTTCGTCGAAACACCACAAGGCGGGCGGGTAGATGTGCACCTGACCTTGTACGAGCCCACCTTGCGCATCGAACAGCAGCACGCGCTGAGTGTGGCGCTGCGTAACCCGGTGCCCGAACCGTGAAGCGCCAACGCGGCGTGGTGTTGCTGTTGGCGCTGGTGCTGAGCTTGCTCCTTGGCCTGATCGCGGCCTCGGCGCTGCGAGATGCGCTGGTTGAAACACGCATGGCCGGCTACTGGCGTGATGGGCTCAAGGCACTTGAGGAAGCCGAACAGACACTTCTGCTGGCTGTTGACCAGCTAATGCTGGTTACGCACCCGCTGTGCAAGCCCTGCCAGCCGCCACAACGCCCGCACGACTTGCAAGGCAGCTGGCAGGGCATCGAAAGCGGCTATTTTCAGGTGCAAAACCTTGGCACAAGCGACCGCGTCGCACATTTGCCCGAGGGCCAACAGGCCACCTTGTTCAGGGTGACTGCCGTCAGCCGACAGGCCGAGTCGCGCCATGTACTTGAAGCGGTGTATGCCCTGTCAGGTGATGAGGTGCGGCGCATCCTCTGGCGACAACGATTGAGGGAACCCTGACATGCAGCAAGGCCTGACCCTGATCGAATTGTTGATTGTCGTGGCCGTGACCGGCATTCTGGCAGCCATTGCCTACCCCAGTTACAGCGACCAGCTTCGGCGAGCCGCACGCAGTGAAGTGGTTGGCCTGCTGCATGACGCTGCCTTGCGCCTGGAGCGCCACCGCGTGCGCACGGGCCAATACGCCGAAGGCGAGCTGGCCTTGCCCACTGCCAACCGTCATTACAGCCTGCAGGCCCAGCGCAGCAGCGATACCTTTACGCTGAGCGCAAGGCGGCTGCCGAATGGCCTGATGGCCGATGACCGCTGTGGTGATTTTCAGCTCGACCAAAGCGGCGTGCAGAGCAACCCGGGCAGCCTGGAAGGCCGCGAGCGATGCTGGGGAAGCTGAAGAATGAATGATGCCCGGCGCATCGCGGTTTTACTTCAGGTGTTTGGATCGACAGATGAGCAAGCAAGTAGTGGTGGTCGGCGGCGGGGTTATCGGCCTGCTGACGGCATTCAACCTGGCGGCGAGCGTCGGGCAGGTCGTGGTCTGCGATCAGGGGGAGGTCGGCCGCGAGTCGTCCTGGGCCGGCGGCGGTATCGTCTCGCCGCTGTACCCATGGCGCTACAGCCCGGCGGTAACCGCTTTGGCGCATTGGTCCCAGGATTTCTATCCACAACTGGGCGAGCACCTGTTCGCTACCACGGGCATTGATCCTCAGGTTCATACCACCGGGTTGTATTGGTTGGACCTGGATGATGAAGCCGAGGCATTGGCCTGGGCCGAGCGCGAGCGACGCCCGCTCAGTGCTGTGGATATCTCGGCGGCCTATGACGCCGTACCGGTGCTGGGCCCTGGCTTCAAGCGCGCCATCTACATGGCGGGTGTGGCCAACGTGCGTAATCCACGCTTGGTGAAGTCGCTCAAGGCGGCATTGCTGGCGCTACCGAACGTGAGCTTGCGTGAGCACTGCCAGGTGACAGGCTTCCGGCATGAGGGTGAGCGCGTTACCGGTGTGCAGACGGCGGACGGCGTGATCGATGCCGATGAAGTGGTACTGAGCGCAGGCGCCTGGAGCGGCGACCTGCTGCGCACGCTGGGCCTGGAACTGCCGGTAGAGCCGGTGAAGGGCCAGATGATCCTGTTCAAGTGTGCCGAGGACTTTTTGCCGAGCATGGTGCTGGCCAAGGGTCGCTACGCCATTCCGCGCCGTGACGGGCATATTCTGGTGGGCAGTACGCTGGAGCATGCTGGATACGACAAGACCCCGACCGAGCAGGCGCTGGAAAGCCTCAAGGCTTCGGCGGTCGAGTTGCTGCCGGAACTGGCAGAGGCCGCGGTGGTGGGGCATTGGGCAGGGCTGCGGCCGGGGTCGCCGGAAGGTATTCCGTATATCGGGCCGGTGCCTGGGCATGATGGGTTGTGGCTCAATTGCGGGCATTACCGCAATGGGCTGGTGCTGGCGCCCGCGTCTTGCCAGCTGTTCGTCGATTTGCTGACCGGGGCTGAGCCGATCATCGACCCGTCGCCGTATGCGCCGGTAGGGCGCTTGGGCTGAGAGTGCCGGGCCCGCGTTGCGGGCCTTTCGCCGGCAAGCCAGCTCCTACAGGTGCCGCGCTGGCCTTGAGCGCTGCGCAGTCCCTGTGGGAGCCGACTTGCCGGCGATGGTGGCCTATGGGGTTTGAGGCTTATCCCTGCCGCCCAGGCCCCTGCTCAAGGTGCGCCTGGCTGCAATACCACTCCTTGCCCAGCTGCAGCGCCCGGTCATTAGGCAGGTGCACGCCACAATGGGCGCAGCGCACCATCTTCAGCGGGTCGTCGAGTTTGGGCTCAGGGTGGGATTGCTGGCTGATCTTGAACTTGCGCCACAGCCAGAACGCGGCGGCGATCAGGGCGATCCAGAAAAGTAGGCGAACCATGGTGTCCAGCTTGTCGAATGAAGAAGCCGACAGTCTAGGACGCAGCCAATAAAAAAGGGAGGCCCAAGGCCTCCCTTTCTTGTGCGGCGCTCAATCAGTCGAACAGACCAAAGGTCATGTAGCTGAACCACGAACGGTCCTGCTCGGCTTCTTTCGGGCCTGGCGGCAGAATCACGTCGCCGTTTTCGTCTTTCGGCAGCAGCTCTTGCGGCATCTCGGAGCGCGCGTCCTGGAACTGCTTGACCACGTCCTGGTTGGCGCGGGTTTCGCCCGGCGGCAGCGGGGCGTCGGTTTCGATCAGGCCCAGGGTCGCCTTGGACAGCCAGCCACGGCCGTCAGACTCGGTCTGCTTGGGCTGGAACTCGCCGTCGACCAGGCTCGGGTGGTCAGGGTAGTTGAGCTTGAGGGTTTCCAGGCTGGTGGCAGCCAGCTCGTCCAGGTGCATCTTCTGGTACGCCTCGACCATGATTGCCAGGCCGTCACCGACCGATGGCGTTTCCTGGAAGTTCTCGACCACGTAGCGGCCACGGTTGGCGGCAGCCACATAAGCCTGGCGGCCCAGGTAGTAGTCGGCCACGTGGATCTCGTAGGAGGCCAGCAGGTTGCGCAGGTAGATCATGCGCTGCTTGGCGTCCGGCGCGTAGCGGCTGTTCGGGAAGCGGCTGGTCAACTGGGCGAACTCGTTGTACGAGTCACGGGCGGCACCCGGGTCACGCTTGGTCATGTCCAGCGGCAGGAAGCGCGCCAGCAGGCCACGGTCCTGGTCGAACGACGTCAGGCCCTTTAGGTAGTAGGCATAGTCGACGTTCGGGTGCTGCGGGTGCAGGCGGATGAAACGCTCGGCGGCAGACTTGGCGGCCTCCGGCTCGGTGTTCTTGTAGTTGGCGTAGATCAGTTCGAGCTGCGCCTGGTCGGCGTAACGGCCGAACGGGTAACGCGACTCCAGGGCCTTGAGCTTGTTCACGGCGCTGGTGTAGCTGGAATTGTCCAGGTCAGCCTGGGCCTGCTGGTACAGCTCGGCTTCGCTGAGGTTCTCGTCAATGACTTCCTTGTTAGAGGAACAGGCCGCGGTAAGCCCGAGGATGGCGATCAGCAGCAGGTGTTTCACTTGCATGGCGGCTTGCGTCCCTTTGACGGCCGCTGTCTTGGGCGGTGCCGTCCTGTTATGATGAGCGCCCCGGCCAACCCCGGGACAAAAGAAGCCGTATTTAACCACAAGCTCGCAGCCGAAACCAAAGGCTGTGCGCCCGCCGAATCGAGCATGTCCGAGATCATTCAACTTAGCGCAGAGGTACCGTCCGATCTGGGCGGTCAACGCCTCGACCAGGTCGCCGCCCAATTGTTCGCCGAGTACTCGCGTTCGCGGCTTACTACGTGGATCAAAGAGGGCCGCCTGACGGTCGATGGTGCCGTCGTGCGCCCTCGAGACACCGTCTATGGTGGCTCTGTGCTTGTCCTGGAGGCCGAACAAGAGGCCCAGGGCGAGTGGATCGCCGAAGACATCGAGCTGGATATCGTCTACGAAGACGACCATATCATGGTGATCAACAAGCCTGCCGGGCTGGTTGTGCACCCGGCCGCGGGCCATGCCAGCGGTACCCTGCTCAATGCCTTGCTGCACCACGTGCCAGACATCATCAACGTGCCGCGCGCCGGTATCGTCCACCGTCTGGACAAGGACACCACCGGTCTGATGGTGGTGGCCAAGACCCTGCAGGCGCAGACCCGGCTGGTCGAGCAAATGCAAAGCCGCAAGGTCAGCCGCATCTATGAGTGCATCGTGATTGGTGTGGTGACCTCCGGCGGCAAGATCGACGCCCCCATCGGTCGCCACGGCGGCATGCGCCAGCGCATGGCGGTAACCGACGGCGGCAAGCCGGCGGTCAGCCACTACCGTGTGCTCAAGCGCTTCCGCTCCCACACTCACGTGCGGGTCAAGCTGGAAACCGGCCGGACCCACCAGATCCGTGTGCACATGGCCCATGTCGGCTTCCCACTGGTCGGCGACCAGACGTACGGTGGGCGCTTCCGCATTCCGCCGGCTGCCAGCCCAACCATGGTCGAGGCGGTCAAGACCTTCCCGCGTCAGGCGCTGCATGCGCGTTTCCTCGCGTTGGCCCACCCGATTACCGGTGAAGTCATGAAGTGGGAATCGCCGTTGCCGGATGATTTCCTCTGGTTGCTGACACTGCTGAACGAAGACCGCGAGAGCTTTATCGGATGAACGGTCTGACGCAGGCGCTGCTGTTTCCTGACTGGCCGGCCCCGGCCTCGGTTCGCGCTTGTGTCACTACGCGTCAGGGCGGCGTCAGCCTGCCGCCCTATGAAGCGTTCAACCTGGGTGATCACGTGGGTGATGACCCTGTCGCAGTCGCCGAAAACCGCCGCCGTCTGAGCGATGAATTTGCTATCCAGCCTGCCTGGCTCAAGCAAGTGCATGGTTTGGTGGTGGCGGATGCCGACCCGGCCGTGGTGGCCGAGGCCGACGCCAGCTGGACTGATCAGCCCGGTATCGCCTGCACCGTAATGACTGCCGATTGCCTGCCCGCACTGTTCTGTGACCGTGCGGGTACCCGCGTGGCTGCAGCCCATGCTGGCTGGCGCGGGTTGGCGGGCGGGGTACTGGAAGCGACCCTCGACCGTCTGGCCCTGCCGCCTGAAGACGTGCTGGTGTGGCTGGGCCCGGCCATTGGCCCGCAGGCGTTCGAAGTGGGGCTGGAAGTGCGTGATGCCTTTACCGCCGTGCACCCGGAGGCTGCCAAGGCCTTTGTCGACGGTGAGCGGCCGGGCAAGCTGATAGCCGACATCTATGCGCTGGCGCGTATTCGCCTGGCGGCGCGTGGCGTGACGGCGGTGTATGGCGGTGGTTTCTGCACGGTCAACGACTCGCGGTTCTTCTCGTATCGCCGCACGCCCCAAGGTGGGCGGTTTGCCTCGTTGGTCTGGCTAGCCCCTCGCTGACGTATCACGCCTCTTCGCGGGCAAGCCCTCAACGCAGCCACCACTAATCCATCAGGTTGACTTCGGTCAACCCCGCTACGCTTGAATCTTCCAGAATCACCCATATCTATTGGTCATCTCTGGCAGGTTTCTTCATTAAAGGCGCTGTCCATCGCTCCGACCTGCCCTAACAGGAAGGTACTCCCATGCGAATAGACCGTTTGACCAGCAAGCTTCAATTAGCAATATCCGACGCGCAGTCCCTCGCCGTAGGCATGGACCACCCTGCCATCGAGCCCCTGCACCTGGTGCAGGCCCTGATCGAACAGCAGGGCGGGTCGATCAAGCCGCTGCTGATGCAAGTCGGCTTCGACATCAACAGCCTGCGTCAGGCACTGGTGAAAGAACTCGACCAACTGCCGAAAATCCAGAACCCCACGGGCGACGTGAACATGTCCCAGGACCTGGCGCGCCTGCTCAACCAGGCCGACCGCCTGGCCCAGCAAAAGGGCGACCAGTTCATCTCCAGCGAGCTGGTGCTGTTGGCCGCCATGGACGAGAACAGCAAGCTCGGCAAGCTGCTGTTGAGCCAGGGCGTGACCAAGAAGGCCCTGGAAAACGCCATCAATAACCTGCGCGGCGGCGCGGCAGTCAACGACGCCAACGCCGAAGAGTCGCGCCAGGCTCTGGACAAGTACACGGTCGACCTGACCAAGCGTGCCGAAGAGGGCAAGCTGGACCCGGTGATCGGCCGCGACGACGAAATCCGCCGTACCGTGCAGGTGCTGCAACGGCGTACCAAGAACAACCCGGTGCTGATCGGTGAGCCAGGTGTGGGTAAAACCGCCATCGCCGAAGGCCTGGCCCAGCGCATCATCAACGGCGAAGTGCCCGATGGCCTCAAAGGCAAGCGCCTGCTGGCGCTGGACATGGGGGCGCTGATCGCCGGTGCCAAGTACCGCGGCGAGTTCGAAGAGCGCTTGAAGTCGCTGCTTAACGAGCTGTCCAAACAGGAAGGCCAGATCATCCTGTTCATCGACGAACTGCACACCATGGTCGGCGCCGGTAAAGGCGAGGGCGCCATGGACGCGGGCAACATGCTCAAACCGGCCCTGGCCCGTGGCGAGCTGCACTGCGTTGGCGCCACCACGCTCAACGAGTACCGCCAGTTCATCGAAAAGGACGCCGCCCTGGAGCGTCGCTTCCAGAAGGTACTGGTAGAAGAGCCGAGCGAGGAAGACACCATTGCCATCCTGCGCGGCCTGAAAGAACGCTACGAAGTGCACCACAAGGTGGCCATCACCGACGGCGCGATCATTGCGGCGGCCAAGCTCAGCCATCGCTACATCACTGACCGCCAACTGCCGGACAAAGCCATCGACCTGATCGACGAAGCGGCCAGCCGCATTCGTATGGAGATCGACTCCAAGCCTGAAGTGCTCGACCGTCTGGACCGTCGTCTGATTCAGCTGAAGGTGGAATCCCAGGCGCTGAAGAAAGAAGAAGACGAAGCCGCGAAAAAACGCCTGGAAAAACTGCACGAGGAAATCGAGCGGTTGGAGCGTGAGTATTCCGACCTCGAAGAGATCTGGGCCTCCGAGAAAGCTGAGGTGCAGGGCTCGGCGCAGATTCAGCAAAAGATTGAGCAGGCCCGCCAAGAGCTCGAAAGCGCACGCCGTAAAGGCGACCTGAGCCGCATGGCCGAGCTGCAGTACGGGGTGATCCCGGACCTGGAGCGCAGCCTGCAGATGGTCGACCAGCACGGCAAGTCGGAAAACCAGTTGCTGCGTAACAAGGTCACCGAGGAAGAGATTGCCGAAGTAGTGTCCAAGTGGACCGGCATCCCGGTTGCCAAGATGCTCGAAGGCGAGCGCGAAAAGCTGCTGAAGATGGAAGAGCTGCTGCACCAGCGCGTGATCGGTCAGCACGAAGCCGTTACCGCCGTGGCCAACGCCGTACGCCGCTCCCGCGCCGGGTTGTCCGACCCGAACCGGCCAAGTGGGTCGTTCATGTTCCTCGGCCCGACCGGTGTGGGTAAGACCGAGCTGTGCAAGGCCCTGGCCGAGTTCCTGTTCGACACGGAAGAGGCGATGGTGCGTATCGACATGTCCGAGTTCATGGAGAAACATTCCGTGGCTCGTCTGATCGGCGCTCCACCAGGCTATGTAGGGTACGAGGAGGGCGGTTACCTGACCGAAGCGGTACGGCGCAAGCCTTATTCGGTGGTGCTGCTCGACGAGGTGGAGAAGGCGCACCCGGATGTGTTCAACGTGTTGCTGCAAGTGCTTGAGGATGGCCGGCTGACGGACAGCCACGGCCGTACTGTGGACTTCCGCAACACCGTGATCGTGATGACCTCCAACCTGGGCTCTGCACAAATCCAGGAACTGGTCGGTGACCGTGAGGCGCAGCGTGCTGCGGTGATGGATGCGGTGGGTTCGCACTTCCGTCCGGAGTTCATCAACCGGATCGACGAAGTGGTGGTATTCGAGCCCCTGGGCCGCGACCAGATCGCCGGCATCACCGAAATCCAGCTAGGCCGCCTGCGCAGCCGTCTGCTGGAACGTGAACTGTCGCTCAGCCTGAGCCCTGAGGCGTTGGACAAGCTGATCGCAGTGGGTTACGACCCGGTGTATGGCGCACGGCCACTGAAGCGTGCGATCCAGCGCTGGATCGAAAACCCGCTGGCGCAGTTGATCCTCTCTGGCAAATTCCTGCCAGGGTCGGCGATTACCGCCAAGGTGGAAGGCGACGAAATCGTCTTTGCCTGATCCAGCTGAAAAAAATAGCCCCGCACCTGCGGGGCTTTTTTATGCCCCTGATGCCACTGCAGGAGCGGGCTTGCCCGCGAAGAGGCCCGGCAAACACCGTAAAATCGGGGCTTCGCAGGTTTTTTTGATAACTTGCTGAAAATTTTGAAATTTCTGCTTGCATCTAAAATCGAGTGCCCCTAATATACGCCGCGTTGTCAGGCACTAAGCGAATCATCAGGAACATCGGTGTTAGCAAAACAACTTAGAAATCAGTAAGTTGAATGAAAAAAAGTGGTTGACAAGCAAAACGAAGAATGTAGAATAGCCGGCCTCAGCAGCGACAAAGCGAAAGCAGAGAAGCTGAAGAGATCGAAGCTAACACAGACTTCGAAGCAGTAAAGATGTACCGAAGTTCAGTTCCGCGATAGCTCAGTCGGTAGAGCAAATGACTGTTAATCATTGGGTCCCTGGTTCGAGTCCAGGTCGCGGAGCCAATCTCGGGGTGTAGCGCAGTCCGGTAGCGCGCCTGCTTTGGGAGCAGGATGTCAGGAGTTCGAATCCCCTCACCCCGACCATTTTCAGGGTCGTTAGCTCAGTTGGTAGAGCAGTTGGCTTTTAACCAATTGGTCGTAGGTTCGAATCCTACACGACCCACCATGTAAAAAGGGCATCTCGACTGAGATGCCCTTTTTCTTTTGCCTCGAATTTAACCCAAGACAAAGCACCCGTTAAGGTTTCTGTTTAAGCGGGGCCTTTGGGAGCAACTGTCTTGCGCAATTTCTAAAAATTGACGCATTGTGGGAGCGGGCTTGCCCCGCGAACACCGGCGAAGCCGGTGCCATGCACCGCGGCGCCTGCATCGCCGGCAAGCCGGCTCCCACAGGTTTTGGTAGCCGCTTGCCGCAGCCCCAAGGGCTGGGTGATCTGCCACAAAAAAGCCCAGCCTGAGGGGCTGGGCTTAGCTGTCAGTGCAGCTTCAACCGCGGCTCTGTCCCGCGCCCAATCTTGCTACCCAACATCATCATCGCCGTACGGAAGAACCCGTACAGCGCCATCTGGTGCATGCGATACAGCGACACATAGAACATCCGCGCCAGCCAGCCCTCCAGCTTCACGCTGCCCATCAGGTTGCCCATCAGGTTACCCACCGCCGAGAAGCGCGACAGCGATACCAACGAACCGTAGTCCTTGTACTCATAAGTCGGCAGCGCCTTGTTCTCCAACCGCGCCTTCAGGCTTTGCGCCAGCATCGAAGCCTGCTGGTGTGCGGCCTGGGCCCGTGGCGGCACATTGCGGTCGCTACCCGGTTGCGGGCACGCGGCGCAGTCACCGAAGGCGAAGATGTTGTCATCGCGCGTGGTCTGCAGGGTAGGGCGTACCACCAGCTGGTTGATGCGGTTGGTTTCCAGCCCATCGATGTCCTTGAGGAACCCCGGCGCACGGATACCCGCCGCCCACACCTTGAGGCTGGCCTGGATCACTTCGCCGTCCTTGGTTTTCAGGCCATCCGCGGTCACTTCGCTGACCGCGGCATTGGTCATCACCTTCACCCCCAGTTTTTCCAGGGTCTTGTGCACCGGCACACTGATGCGCTCAGGCAACGCAGGCAAAACCCGTGGGCCAGCCTCGATCAAAGTGATGTGCATGTCCTTGGGCTGGATGCGGTCCAAGCCATAGGCTGCCAGCTCGTGTGCCGCGTGGTGCAGCTCGGCCGCCAGCTCTACGCCAGTGGCACCGGCACCGACGATGGCCACGCTGATGTGTTCGCTGGCCACATCACCGGCGTGGGCGCGCAGGTAGTGGTTGAGCAGTTGCTGGTGGAAACGCTCGGCCTGCTTGCGGGTGTCCAGGAACAGGCAATGCTGCGCCGCGCCCAAGGTGCCGAAGTCGTTGGTGTTGCTGCCCACGGCGATGACCAGGGTGTCGTAGCTCAGCGTGCGCGCAGGCACCAGCTCGCGGCCCTCTTCATCGAGGGTGGCGGCCAGTTGGATCTGCTTGCCTTCACGGTCCAGGCCGCTCATGCGCCCCAGCTGGAAGTTGAAGTGGTTCCACTTGGCCTGGGCCACGTAGTTCAGTTCATCTTCCGAGGAGTTCAGCGAGCCGGCTGCCACTTCGTGCAGCAGCGGCTTCCAGATGTGCGTCAGGTTGGCGTCGACCAGGGTGATGTCGGCTTGCTTGCGCTTGCCCAGGCTTTTACCCAGGCGGGTCGCCAGTTCCAGGCCGCCGGCGCCGCCGCCGACAATCACGATGCGATGAGTCATGGGGATATCTCATAAGGTTTACGGAATTCGTGGCCCTGGGGGCCGGCCGCAAACTGCACGAGGGTAGGGCGAGCGCAAGGCAGCTCATAGCACCAGTCCACTCAACAGGCGGCTTATGAGGCCCAGACCAATGGTCACGGCCACCACCAGTACAAGGAGCAACCACGGCCGGAAGGGCCTGCGCTCGACTTGGTGCTGGGGGACGCGTAGATACTCATCGACACGACGCTGATCTTCAGGATTCAGGCGGCTGGTCATGGTGGGCCTCGTCAGATAGACGTTTGTGACTGCGCAAACGCTACAGCGTTCAGGCAAGCGCTTGAAACAAATGATAATGCTTTCTATCTCTGGCGCCGAGTGTACGCCATCGCAAAGACTCTCGGCACTGGATCAAAGACTGATCCCCACATCGAACACAATGCTGCGCCCCAGGTTGCCGCGCAAAAAGTCTGGCGCATCCGGGTGGGCGAAAAGCACACGGGCGAACGTCGGCCCGACCAGTGACAACGAGCGCCAACCCTGGCGCAGGTATTCGGTGGGCGGCGGGAAGTGAGTGTTGAGGTCGAGCACTTCGCGCTTGAGGCTGGCGAAGGCGATGATGTCCAGCTCGTTCAACTCCAGCCCACGTTCACGGTAGTTGTGCGCCTTCTTGCGCAAGGTTGGGGCCAACCGCCCCAGCAGTTCAGTCGCGCTGATACGCCGGGGGCGTGCTTCACGGCGCACCAATTGCGCCAGGGAAAACGCACTGCGCCGGCGTTGCAGCTCTTCGCGCCACTCATCGTTGAGGCGGCGGCCTTCGTCCAGCACAAAAAACACCTCGAATGCCGCATCGCGGAACAGCACGTCTGGCGGCTCCTGGCCGGCTGGGGTGAAGTCCTCGCTGCGGTAGGGAATGTTCAACCCTTGCAGCAGGCGTTGGCATACCCAACGCTCACGCTCCCATTTGCGTGCATTGGAGAGAAAAGCATTGGCTTGTTCGGCCTGGATGGTAAGCAGGCGCAGGTAGTCTGAGTCATCCATGCAGACAAGCTTAGTCGCTAATCGATGACGGTAAGATGCTGTTTGTGCGTAGAAATCAGCTCAGCACCGGCCACTGCTGCACGATACCTAGCAGATGCACCACGCCAAACCCCAGGCAAAAGCATCCGCATGCAGAAAGGGCGGCCGCCAGATCAGGCCAGGTTAAGCGCAGCCGGAGGAGTTGGAGAATGGGTGTAGACTCACCTTTATCCACAAGGGAGAGAGGGGTATTCGTCCGGTGATCAGTGCACAGGTGTTGTCGGGCACCAGCCTCACGTTGGGCTGGCTGGGTTACGTGCCACTGTTGCTCTGGGCCGCCAGCCGCGCCCGCTGGGTGGAGCTGTTCACCGACCGGCGCCGCCAGCACCTGCTGTTTGGCACGGTGTTCTGCCTGTTTGCCCTGTGGTTGGTCAGGCGCGATTTCGATACGGGCGTGTCGTATCACTTCATTGGCATGACGGCTGTGACCCTGCTGCTGGACTGGCCGCTGGCTGTGCTGGGGGGCTTTATGGCTCAGTTGGGGTTGCTGGCGCTGGGGCGTCAGGACCTGGCGGCACTCGGCGTGAACGGCCTGCTGTTGATTGGCTTGCCGGTGCTGATTACCGAGCTGTGCGCCATCGCGGTCGAACGCGCGCAACCGCGTAACCTGTTTGTGTATATCTTTTGTTCAGGGTTCTTTCCGGCGGCGCTGACGGTGCTGGTGTGCCTGTTGGCCGGGCTGGGTATCTTGTGGCTGGGCGGGCGTTTTGCCATGCCGGAGTGGCTGAGTGACTTTGTGGGCTACCTGTGGCTGATGATGTTCCCCGAGGCGTTCATCAACGGCATGGTGATCAGTGCGCTGGTGGTGTTTTGCCCGGAGTGGCTGGAAACCTTCAACCGCACGCGGTACCTGCAGGCGCCGTGGAAGGACGATGAACACTGACCCCCGCCCTTTGTAGGAGCGGCCTTGCGTCGCGATGGGCCGCAAAGCGGCCCCAGTTTCAGCGTCATCACAGATAGTGCTGGGGCCGCAAAGCGGCCCTTTCGCGACGCAAGGCCGCTCCTACACGGGGCCAGTACACAGGCTTAGTGCCGCGGCTCCAGGTCCCCGGAATACAGCTCATCTTCGGACTCTTCCGAACCCGCGATCTTGTGTTCCTCAGCCGCCCAAGCCCCCAGGTCGATCAGCTTGCAACGGTCAGAGCAAAACGGCCGGAACGCGCTTTTCTCGTTCCATTCCACAGGTGCGCCACAGGTCGGGCAATCGACGGTCAATGGCTGGCTCATGGCTGGCCTCCTCGTAAAGTCAGGTAAAAGTGGTGCAGACGGTCGATCTGCTGGTGCAGCGCCGCGAGGTCGCGGTCATTGACCACCACATCGTCGGCATGGCGCAGACGCTCTTCGCGGGCCAGCTGGGCCTGCAAAATGGCCTGCACCTGCTCAGGGCTGGTGTTGTCCCGCTGCAGGGTGCGTTGCACCTGCAACGCCTGCGGGGCATCGATGACCAACACGCGTTGGGTCTTGCGATGCTGGCCAGACTCAATCAGCAAGGGTGACACATACACCGCATACGGCGACTGCGCCTTGGCTAGGTAGCTGAAAATCTCCTGCCCAATCAGCGGGTGCAGCAGGGCTTCCAGCCATTGGCGCTGGGCCGGGTCGGCGAAAATCAGCTGGCGCAAGGCG
Source organism: Pseudomonas sp. SWRI50 (assembly GCF_014269095.1). Classification (NCBI taxonomy): domain Bacteria; kingdom Pseudomonadati; phylum Pseudomonadota; class Gammaproteobacteria; order Pseudomonadales; family Pseudomonadaceae; genus Pseudomonas; species Pseudomonas sp. SWRI50. Next base: position 26,291 of record NZ_JABWRW010000040.1, read on the forward strand.
CCGCGGTCGAGCTGGCCGTCGTCCAGCAGCACGCCTGGGCCGAAGCGCTCGACGATACTGGCCAGCGCCGGGCGACCAGGCTCAACCACCCAGCGCGCGGCCTGGTCGGCATCGACCAGGTGCACGCCAAGCTCGATGAAACGCTCGGCGGCGGCACTCTTGCCGCTGCCGATGCCACCGGTCAGGCCGAGAATCCAGGGGGTGAAAGCTGCAGTGGTCATCAGAATCCAAGCAGTTGCAGGTAAGAGGCGTATATTTCATCACCCCAGAGCACAGCAATCCACCCCGCAATTGCCAGATAGGGGCCAAACGGCATGGCCATGCCGATGGAATGCTTGCGCATCCGCAGCAGGAACACGCCCACCAACGCCCCCACCACCGACGACAGCAGCAAGGTCAGCGGCAGCACCTGCCACCCCCCCCAGGCACCGATCAGTGCCAGCAGCTTGAAGTCGCCATAGCCCATGCCTTCCTTGCCGGTCACCAGTTTGAACAGCCAGTACACCGTCCACAGGGTGAGGTACCCGGCCACGGCACCGCACACCGCATCGGGCAAGGGCACCAATACGCCGCAGTAATTGACGATCAACCCAAGCCACAGCCCCGGCAGCACGATCGCGTCAGGCAGCAATTGTTGGTCATGGTCGATCAAGCTCAGGGCCAGCAAACCCCACGTCAGCGGCAAAAGGGCCAGTGCCTCGACACTGGCCCCGCACCGCCAGGCCACCGCCATCGACAGCAGCGCACAGCCCAGCTCGACCAACGGATAACGCACGCTGATGCGCTGCTTGCAGGCAGAGCAACGCCCACGCAACGCCAGGTAACTGAGGATGGGGACGTTTTCCCATGCCCGAATCCGATGCCCACACTGGGTGCACTGCGAGGCCGGCAGGCACAGGTCGAAACGCGCATGCTCGGCCACCGGCAACCCCAGCACTTCCTGTGCCTCACGCTGCCATTGGCGGTCCAGCATGATCGGCAGGCGGTGCACCACCACATTGATAAAACTGCCCACCAACAGCCCCAGCACGGTCGCCAAGATGATGAAGTAAGCCGGCTGCAAAGCCAGGAAGGTCCATAAAGTCATGTTCAGATCAAGCTACCCAGCTGGAAGATCGGCAAGTACATCGCCACCACCAGGCCGCCAACCAGCAGGCCCAGGACCAGCACGATGGCGGGCTCCAACAGGCTGGTCAACTGCTCCAGCGCCTGGCTGACCTGTTCCTCGTAGTGGCTGGCAGCTTTTTCCAGCATCGTGTCCAGCGTGCCACTGGATTCACCAATGGCCACCAACTGCACCAGCAGGGGCGGGAACAGCGGCTCGGTGGCCATCGCCTGGTTCAGCCCCTGCCCATTGGCCATGCCCTGGCGTAACCGCAAAATCGCATGTTCATGCAACTCACCACCACTCACCTTGGCCACCGTCCCCATGGCATCCAGCAGCGGCACCCCAGCGGCGTACGACGTTGCCAAGCTACGCGCAAAACGCGCCATCGCCGCCTGCCTCAGCAGCGCGCCGAACACCGGCAGGCCCAGCACCCGCTGAGATATCCAAAGGCGCGCTGGCGCATGCTGCCGGTAAAGCTGGCGCCCAGCCAAACCCAGCATCGCCATACCGACCAGCAACAGCGGCGCATAACGCCCCAGCCCTGTGGACAAGTCGATCACCCACTGCGTAAAAGCCGGCAGCGCAGTATCAAACCCCGCGAACAGGCTCTGAAACTGCGGAATCACCTCCAGCAACAAAACCGCCGACACCCCCAACCCCGTCAGCAGCAGCAACAGCGGGTAAATCATCGCCTTGCGCACCTTCTTGTGCAGGGCCAGGCGCTGTTCCAGCATGCCCGCCAGTTGCTCGAGCTGCCGGTCCAGCGTGCCGGATTGCTCACCCACCCGCACCAGGTTGCAGTACAACGTATCGAACCACCCCGGGTGGCGCTGCAGCGCATCCGCCAGCCCCAGCCCCGACGCCACATCCTGTTTCAATCGCACCAGCAACGCCGCCTGCGCCGCATCACACCCACTGCGCCCCATCACCTCGAACGCCTGCAGCAGCGGCACTCCGGCTTTCAGCAAGGTCGCCAGCTGCCGGCTGAAGCCCGCCGGGTCAGCTTTTTCCGGCCGCTTTGGCCACCGCCACGCCAGCCCACCAGCCGGCCGCAAACGGGCCACCAGAATGCCCTGGCGCAGCAACCCCGCGCGCACATAAGCCGGGCTGCGCCCAGGTGTTTGCCCGCTGACGGCCAGGCCATTGGCGTCGGTGCCCTGCCAAGCGTAGAGGCGTATCGAATGGTTCATGCAAAGGTCCTTTTTTTGCCCGAGCGACAAGCTTGGAAACAGCTTGCCGTGTCCATGAGAGGGCGTGCTTCCCTGATGCTCACTAGAGTAGTTCAGCGAAGGTGACGCCCAGGCGGGCAGGGGTGACAAAAGGTGTCTGTTCAGGCCTACTGCGCCGCTGCCAGCCTGGGGTCGAGAGTGACCCCAAATGTGTATGCGTATAAACAAGGAAAACGTTCATGAAAGGGCAACGCGGTATCACCCTGATCGAACTGATGATCGTCGTCGCGATCATCGGCATTCTGGCGACCATCGCCATCCCGATGTACACCAACCACCAGTCCCGCGCCAAGGCGGCGGCCGGGCTGTTGGAGATCACCTCACTCAAGCCCCCCATGGACCTGCGCTTGAACGAAGGCAAGGACGTGCTGGATGTAGGGTCGCTAGGCGGCCAGCCAGCGACGGCGCATTGCGCGATTACGGCTGAAGGCAAGGCTGTTGACGGCACTGGCAAGATCGAATGTACCCTGGTCGATGCCCCGGCCACCGTGGTTGGCAAGGCCATCACCCTGACCCGCTCCGCGACCGGATGGACCTGCACCACCAACATCGAGGCAGACCTTGCGCCAAAGGGTTGCAAAGGGGCGTGAGGGTAGGGCAATAAACGAAGGGAAACAGGGGTTTGCGTAACGGCTGCGGCAGTGGTACGTTGCGCTACACGCCGGTGTAGCTCAGTCGGTAGAGCAGCGCACTCGTAACGCGAAGGTCGCAGGTTCGATTCCTGTCTCCGGCACCATATAGATTGGCCAGCGGGCGATTTTTCGCTTGTTGGCCGCACTAAGAAACCCGCCTTGTGCGGGTTTTTTTGTGCCTGGTTATTACTCTGCTGATCTGCGTGTTTTTGACTTAATGGGGCGCGGTTTTTCACTTGGCGTCGCACGGCTTTCTAGATAGTGGTTATCTGTTGATTCGGTTTTGACCAACGTTTACTGGGGTAAAGGCCGAATTTTTCTAGATAATGTTTTTTCGTCTAGAGAGAATTTTCAGATGCGCCAGTTTTGTCACTACGACCTGCAGCAACGCTGAGACCACCGACCAATTGCTGGAAATTGCCAGCATCGAGAAGGCAATGGACTACATCGAAGAGGTGATGAAACCCGGTGAAGACTGACAGAGCATACGATTCGAGAGCTGCACGCCATGACTGTCCTGGGGTTGCAGCGCGAAGGCGATAAAACGCCTGGCGCCTACCGGGAAGGCGTCGTCAGGATCGCTCAGGCGGAGCATCTACCGCCGGACGGTGTGTTGGTGCCGCAGTACATGCAAGAGTTGGTCAGCTTCATCAACCGTGACGACTCGCCTAAATACGCCCTTATGAAGGTCGCCCTGGCGCACCACCACTTCGGTTGGATTCACCCATTCGGCAATGGCAATGGGCGAGTGGTAAGGCTGCTTACCTATGCGCTGTTGATGAAGTACGGCTTCAACGTCAACACGGGTGGCCGAGTGCTCAACCCCACGGCAGTGTTCTGCAATGACCGGGACAACTACTACACCATGCTGGGGGTGGCTGATTCCGGTACCACTGCGGGCTTGGAGGCATGGTGTACCTACGTGCTGCAGGGTATTCGGGATGAGCTGGAGAAGGTGGACAAGCTCACTGACTATGCCTATCTCACGAGATGCATTCTGCACCCAGCGGTGAGCTTTGCACGCAGTCGGGAGTGGATCACCGAGACTGAGGAACAGATCCTAGTCAGTCTGATAAAGATGAAGGTAGTGAAATCAAGTGATATTGCTTCCTACGCTCCCCTCCAATCAACGAACGTATCAGATTAAAAACTTGGTAGAGCAAGGGATGCTTTTGCCGGTTAATCCGGGGGCGAGGCAATACACAATTGGCTTTCCAACAACTACTTGGTGCGTGGGGTAATCAAGGCGTTGAGGGAGCAGGGTTTCATTCCAGAACCCCTCGACAAACCTTGAGTTCTACCTGAACCCCCACACCAATGTGACGATGCCAAGTTCTCTGGATGGCAGCAACCAGCAAGCCCATGAGCGCGGTAGACCCTTGTCCTATTTCAGTCCAAATAGCCCTTCTTGCGCGCAAGACTGATGGCATGCTCGAAAGCCTCAAGCTGCACCGTCGACCGCGGCTCACGATCTACCGACCACTGGTAAAAATTGGCACCACTTCCCCAGCGTGCGATCACTATTGGAACTGGGAGCCGTGGAGGGCCAAGGTAAAGATCGAATCGCCCCAGGCTGCCAAGAAATGTGCAATCTCCGGGGGGGCTGCGTGTTGAGGTTGAGACATTTGGATTTTCCTATGTCGGTTGGCTGCTGCGAGCCGTGAAGTAGAACGCCAAAATCACACCGATTAGCGGAGCCGCAAACGCGAGGATTTCACTGAAATAACTGCTTTGCGTCAGGGCAGCTGCGAATACCCCAATCAGCAAGAAATACACTGTCACTAGAGCCAAGATAGGAGCAATACGTTTGTTCAGCCGTTCAGTTCTTGGCTCTGCGTGTCCAATACCATGGCAGACCCCGCAGGGCAGCCCGAAATGCCCAATTCCTTTTAAATCATTGAGCTTTACGCAAGAGCCGCAGGAGCCGCCATTCTCGCCCTTTCTGCATGTACCTGTACACTCGCAATGAGCACAGGGGTGAAGATTGGCTTTAACGTCCATGGTCTATTTTCCGGTTACTTGCGGAGCTTGAAGCCGGACGCGTCCAAGGCTTCCAGTTCGCTGGTTGGGATTCCAACTGCCAGGTTATGCGCAGCGACACGACGCGCAATTTCGGACTTGGTTGCATCATCCTGGCTGTGGTTGTAAGTCGATGTGCAGAGGCCGATTTTGCCGTTTGCTACGCGCACAGCGGCGCCCTTGTAGCCGGAACTAGCAGGGGCTCGCTGAACAATTAGCTAATCGGCGGTCTGGCTCGGGTCGATGGCAGCCATGGTCGGCTTTACCTAGATCTGCGGATGACTCAGCAGCAATAGGTCAGCGAGTAGAGCTTCGACGTGAGCCTGCATGCGGTGAAAATACCCAACGTAATCGTCTTGTCAACACCCAGCGGCTCAAGGGCCTTAGTCAACCCGTAGGTCTGGCCAAGTATTCCTTCAGTGTCGTTCATGTTTGGCGAGCGTTGGATGTGGGCCCGCATACGGTGATGCTCTGGCAAAAAACACTCTGGGGCTTCTACGTCATCGAATGTGACAAGCAGGGACTGTAACCTTTTCTGCGGCTTGAGATCTGATAGGTCCTGAGTCGCCACCTTCATCCGTGGCGGGTGAGTTTAAGCCGCCGCTCAGGCAGCTTGAGCGATTGGGCCATTGTCCGTCATAACGTTTTTCCGGTATCAGTTGATTACTTGTTTGTGCCGCTTTTTTCGATGCTCTCAACGAGCAACCATCCCACAGGCTCAATGGTCACGACTTGCATCACCAAGTATGGTTTGCACCGTCTCATCATCGCTGATTGCCGCCAACACCTTGGCCGTCAGAGAGCGTCTGCCACTGTGCGACGATCCCTGTTTGATAGCGGCCTGCCTGTAGGGCCTGGTGATGGTCTGCTGAAGCGAATCACATGTCCGGTACACCTCATTTCCACCGTCCAGCTCACGGTGCTTCAACGCCAGTTCAAAGGCTTGACCCTTGTGCGTAGTGACCAGCTTTTATCCAAGGCGCGGGCCTCTTTACTCGTCAGTTTCCGAACGGCCCCAGCGCCGCTGCAAGCGAACTGCGATCCAACAATCTAGGGCAGCAAAGCAGCGAAATTGAGGACAACCACACTCCGTTGGCCAGTCTCGCGAAAACTGGGACCTAATGTCCAACAAACGTCCGTATGTCTCCGCACTAGTAAAGTGTTTGGTTGCAGTCCATGAATGTTGCGAACCACCCCTAGCAAAGCCCGCCTATCGCGGGCTCGCTGTTTCTGCATGGCTGGTTTTGTATCGGTACTCCGGCCCCAATAACTTAGGATTGCGGTAGTAGGAAGTGGATAATTCACTTACCCCATTCAAGAAAAGGAAAACACCATGGCCAAACCACACGACTGGAACGACTGGGCTGGCGGACTGACACTGGTCCTTCAGACAATCGTTTATGTTCCACTGCTTTACGTCATCCTCATGCCATGGCTCTGCCTTGTGCTTGTGAAGCTTGAGAAGACGCCACTCTTCCCAGGGTTTTTCCACGCGATGGCCTCAACGGGCTGGCTGGTTGCCTCTGGGGTTGTGGGCTTGGTAGTGCTGTTCGTTGTGATTCGTAGCTTGCTCCGCTGAAAAGCGCCGGGACGTATTGGAAGCTGGGTGCGCCAGGGCACCATGCCCCATCTGGTAGAAGCGACAGCACAAAAAAACGGGCCGCTGCGTTAGCAGGGCCCGTTGACGGAAGCAGTTTTAGGTTTTGTACGAAAAGTATGGTCATCCATCGTTGTGGGAGCGAGCTAGCCCCGCGATCTGCCGCAACGCGGCAGCAAAGCCTGAATTCGCGGCGACTTTGACGCTAGTCGATATCGGGTGTGGGAGCGCTTCGCACTCCATCGCGGGGCAAGCCCGCTCCCACAAAACTTTTTGTACAGAGCCTAGGGTTGGTTGTTCTCTTGGATCAGATCCAGCAAGTTTTGGTCCTCAGGCCGAGCAGACACTGTGCGTAGGAACCCCACGTTTTGAAATGTTAAATGTGGATTTCCCGAATGGATCAGCGACGAACTCTCTAACACCGCTCTTCATTCCAATCCCAGAAGTTATCGCAGTCCGACTGTAGCTCGATGATCGGTTCCCCATACCCTAGGCTCAACACGCTTGAGTCATCGTTGACACGCTGCAGATCGGTACCCGATTGCAGGTGTTCATGCCAATAACCGTCACTGCAGAGTAGTAGCCGCGCATCCGTTGGAAGGTCTGTTGTAAGGCAGTACGGAGAGTGAAAGCGCCTCGCGTTCAGAGATCGGGTAAGCAGATGTCGTGATTCCTCAACCCCCGAAGCCCCCGCCTGCCAGATAGCCTGCTCTTGCAGATTATGTGGGCGGCTCAACCAGTTGATGGCTTCCGCCGGCCGGTGGATCCCTATAAGGCAATCGCCAACATGTGCGATATGGAGCAACTGCTGCTGCAGGTCGACGAGAACGCAGCAATAGCTTGCGATGGCGTGCAGGTATTGTTCGCGTAGTCGCTGTTGTTCGGCGCGCATGATGCCGACCAATCCCGCGAGACTCAGCTGATGCGCTTCTCTAAGCGCAACGTCGATCACGGTACGAGACCAGTGTCTGGCAAGGCCTTGCCCGTCGCCTTTTTCTGCAGCATCCACGAGCATGGCCAGCACGTGATGATCCTTGCGCCCGAAAGCTGCAGCATCGTTATTGCTGAGCCTGGCTCTGCCTTGGCGACTGGTCCAACCAATCCGCATCAGTGTTTGTCGCCTGCGAGGTCTTCCAGCCGCTCGAATAGCAGATTTTCGCGACCTGCGTCGCCTCTCGCTTGGGCGTTGACGGCATATTCAAAGTTCCCATCGCGAAGCAACTTGCCAATCTCCTGGCTGATGTAGTCGCGTACCTCGTCGGCTGCTGACTTGATTTCGTCTTGTAGCTCTGGACGCCCGTCAATCAAGTTTAGGATGTCCTCTATGTCACGACTGGACAGCGCATCTCCCCGGCCACGCCCTTTCCATGCCTCCAGTTTAGTGGCCACAAAGTACACGGGGCTGACCAGATTGATTGTGGTTCCCTCGTCTAGGTCATAGGTTGTGGAGGTGGCCATTGCGTCCTTGTACCAGCGGTTGCTGAACCCGAGGGAATCGTCGTCCGGCATGAAGTCAACGCGAAGGTCGCCAAGTTTCATTGCGCAAATGGGGAAGTCATCGTCATCTTCTTGTGGGGTAACCCGGAAGCCGCGAGCGCTCAGAGCTTCCTGCAAACGAATGAAGCCTACGGGGCCCATGACGTGCACGATCAGATCCACATCGTCGGTGCTGCGTACTTGCTCACGCGTGAAGGCATCGGTCAGGAGCAAACCCGTGGTGCAACCACCCACAAAGGTCATCTGCTGGCGCAACTCTGGCCCCAATGCGTGGGCAACCTCGTACAGCATGCGTTTTAGGGTACTGAAAACGCTCATAGCGACTCCAATCGATCCTGCAGCAGTTCAGCTGCAAGGTTTCGTTCGCGGGGCTGTCCCAGCCGTATGGCATCGACCAGCGCCAACAAGGCGTACATTTCCGGGTCTTTTCGAGCTGCGTCGGCCGCAGTCTTGAACAGCGGCTCGACCTTCATACCCAGGGTATTGCCGCGGGCGTATGGCCACACTGGCACGTGTTCACCGGCGCTGGTCAAGGTCTTGTGCAGTACTGGTGCTGCGAAGCCGGTTGTAATACCACGTGTCAGCTCGCCGGCACGGGCTGGAAGCACGTACTTCAGGCCGTAGACGATGAACTCATACAGCGCCTTGGTGTTGGCTCTAGGGACGCCCAGCTTGCGGTCGGTTCTGGCCAGGCCGATCTCAATGCAATGCTTCAGAGAGAGGTTTATCTGTGTCTTGCTTATGCCAGTTTGAAGCTCCAATGCACGGGCGGTGTAGGCGGACGCACGCATCTCAACATGTAGCTGGCCCGGGTATGCAGGCAACTGGTCATCATCCAGGTCCTCCCAGTCTTTCCAGTCGTGCGGCCAGGCCGCCATAGCCCTGTCGCTCGATTCATGCCGTTGTAGGCAAACCAGCTTGAGTAGTAAACCGATGTCTTGACCTTTCATGCCATAACCTGTTGTTGTTGTCCCGCGTCCTGGGACACGGGACAACAAGAACATGCAATTTGTTGTTGTGCAAGCAGGAAAATGAAAATCTTCGAAACCGCTAGGTGCAGCGTCGAGAGGAAGTTGGTGACCGCTGCGAGGCCTACAGCACAGGGCGAACATTCACCCAGCCCTGAACCTTGCAATAGCCCCCTCACAGGGATAAATTGCCCCAGTCGTCGAAGCATCGGCGACGCGACCTTGGCCGGTCGGAAACGAAAGGCGCATCAGCGCCCAGTCTTCATCGCAGGCGCTTTTTTTGTGCCCGCGATGTTGCGTTATGGCGGTGGTGCGCGGGACACCTTCGGGTGTGCCGGGCTCCTTTCGTCCCGGTCGGCCAACCCGCGCACTGCTGCCACCCCAACTTGCTTGGCCGCGAGCGGTGGCAGTTCCATAACGAAAGGAACTCATGCATGACCACCAGAAGTCCATTAAGGATCCTCGCATCCGCTCTCCGCCGCCGCCCTTCGCCGCCGCCCTTCGCTGGCCGCCACCCCCCACCGTTTCTACCCCCTCAACACCCAATCCCACCCCCCCTC
>NZ_JABWRW010000041.1:0-20629 GCF_014269095.1 Pseudomonas sp. SWRI50
GTGGCTGCCATCAAGGTAGGCTGCAATCGCCTTGAGCTTGAACTGCTCGGTGTACTTGCCCATAGATCCCCCAAGGGTTGGATTGGTGTCCAACTTCTTGGGGGCAGTCCACTTTGCAACTGCGCCCTGGAGCAATGGTGCTTGTGGGAGCGGGTTTACCCGCGAAGAGGCCGGTGCAAGAGAACTCAAACGGTCTTGGCGATGCGCCCGGCCAGCAACGCCCAGCCCAGCAACACCACACAGAGGATCGCCAGCGGCCACGAGCGCCACTGCAGGTAAGGCGTCAACTGCTGCATCGGCACCACCTCGCCATACAGCACCGCCTGCTGGAACTGCGGAATTTGCGTGGTAATGCGCCCGAACGGGTCGATCAGCGCGGTTATGCCGTTGTTGGTGGCGCGGATCATCCAGCGGCCGGCTTCCAGTGCCCGCATCTGCGCCATCTGCAGGTGTTGCAGGGGGCCGATGGAGGTGCCGAACCAGGTGTCGTTGCTGATGGTCAGCAGCAGGTCGCTGCGCGCCGCCAGGCTCGCCGCGAACTCCGGGTAGACAACCTCGTAGCAGATATACGGCGCAATCTGGTAACCCTTGGCCTGCAGCAGCGGCTGGTCTTCGGGGCCCCGGGCGAAGTCCGACATGGGCAGGTTGAAGAACTCGATCGCGCCACGCAGCATGTCTTGCAGCGGCACATACTCGCCAAACGGTACCAGTTTCTGCTTGAGGTAGGTGCCGTCGCCTTCGCCGGTCACGGTGATGCCGTTGTAATAGCGGCGCTGGTGGTGCACCACCTCACGTACGGGGACGCCGGTGATCAGCGCCGAATGCCGCTCGGCGGCAAAGCGGCCCATCACGTCGATGTAGCCTTGGGCCTGGTCCTTGAGCACCGGGACCGCGGTTTCGGGCCAGATCAACAGGTCTACGGGCTTCGAGGTGAAGGTCATGTCGCGGTACAGCGCCAGCTGTGCGTCGATGTGCGCCGGGTCCCATTTCACCTCTTGCTCGACGTTGCCTTGGATGGCGGCCACTTTGAGTGGATCACCCGCAGGCTTGGTCCAGGCGTGCCCCTTGAGGGCCATGCCCAGTACCCAGGGGCCCAGCAACAGCACGCCGGCGACGGCCAGGAACGAGGGCCGGGCGCGTAGCCGATGCAGGTTGCACAGCAAGGCAGCGCTAAGCGCCAGGGTGAAGGAAATCAGCCACACGCCGCCTAGCGGCGCCAAGCCCGCCAAGGGGCCATCGAGCTGGCTGTAGCCCGCATAAAGCCAGGGGAAGCCGGTCAGGAACCAGCCCCGGAAGGCCTCTTGCAACAGCCACAGGGCAGCGAAGCACAAGGCATCGGCCAGCGGCGCCTCGTTGCGCCGCAGCCAGCGCGCCCACAGCCACGTGGGCAGGGCGAAGAACCAGGCAAGGGCGGCGAAGAACGCCAGCAGCAGCAGGATCGCCAGCAGCGGCGAAGCGCCGCCGTAGGTGTTCATGCTGACGTAGATCCACCAGGTGCCGGCGCCGTACAGGCCAAAGCCGAAACACCAGCCGCGGCCCATGGCCTGGCGCGGGCTGAGCTCGCGCAGGCCAAGGTAAAGCAGGGCGATGGACAACAGGGCCAGCGGCCAGATGTCGAACGGCGCCAGGGCCAGGAGGGTGGAAGCGCCGGCCGCCATGGCCAGCAGGTTACCGGGCCAGCCGGGGCGGGTGATCCAACGCATGATTGTCCTTAGCGGGTGATCGGTGTCAGGCGCAGCAGGTGAATCCGCCGGCTGTCGGCATTGAGAATGCGGAACTTGTAGGCACCGATCTCGGTGGTTTCGTTGCGCTTGGGCAGGTGCCCGAACGCGCTCATCACCAGGCCGCCCACGGTGTCGAATTCGTCATCGGAGAAGGTGCTGTCGAAGAACTCGTTGAAGTTCTCGATCGGGGTCAGCGCCTTGACCAGGAAGTCGCCGCTGGGCAGCGGCTTGATGTAGCTGTCTTCCTCGACGTCGTGTTCGTCCTCGATGTCACCGACGATCTGTTCGAGCACGTCCTCGATGGTCACCAGGCCTGCCACACCGCCGTATTCGTCGATGACGACGGCCATGTGGTTATGGTTGGCGCGGAACTCGCGCAGCAGCACGTTCAGGCGCTTGGACTCCGGCACGAAGGTGGCCGGGCGCAGCAGGTCCTTGATGTTGAAGCTGTCGCCGTTCTCTTTGAGGATCAGCGGCAGCAGGTCCTTGGCGAGCAGGATGCCCAGCACATCATCGTGGCTTTCGCCGATCACCGGGTAGCGCGAGTGCGCGGCGTCGATCACCGCCGGCAGGAACTCGCGAGGCGATTGGCTGGCCTTGATGCTGATCATTTGCGAGCGCGGCACCATGATGTCGCGCACCTGCAGGTCAGCAACCTGGATAGCGCCTTCGACAATGGTCAGCGCTTCGCTGTCGAGCAGCTTGTTCTGATGGGCTTCGCGCAGCAGCTCAAGGAGCTCCTGGCGGTTTTTCGGCTCATGGGCAAAAGCCTGGGTCAGTTTACCCAGCCAGGACTTTTGCCCGTTGCTCGATCGATCTTCGCTCATGGCGGTTCTCGTGATCCTTGCAGTATCAGTGTGTGATGGTTTCGTCTTCATCGTCGGCATACGGGTCAGGGTGACCCAGTTCTGCCAGCAATTCTCGTTCCAGGGCTTCCATTTCCTCGGCTTCGTCATCGTCGATGTGGTCGTAGCCGAGCAAGTGCAGGCAGCCGTGGATGACCAGGTGCGCCCAGTGGGCCTCTAGGGTTTTGCCCTGTTCGGCGGCCTCGCGCTCGACCACCGCCACGCAGATCACCAGGTCGCCCAGCAGGGGGATATCGAGCAGGTCATCAGGCACGTCGGCCGGGAACGACAGCACATTGGTCGCGTAGTCCTTGTGCCGGTAGGTGTGGTTCAGCTCGCGGCCTTCGGCTTCGTCGACCAGGCGGATGGTCATCTCCGAGTCGGCGCTGCGCTGGCGCAGGGCCAACTCGCACCAGCGGCGGAAGGCAGCATCGTCAGGGGCGGCGGCGTCCGTGGCCCGTTGCAAGTCAAGTTCAAGCATCTTTGCCGGGTGCCTCTGGCTTGGCCTGACGGCCTTCGAAGCGGTCGTAGGCCTCGACGATGCGTTGCACCAGTGGGTGACGAACCACATCTTTGGGTTGGAAATGGGTAAAGCTGATACCCGGAACGTCCCGGAGCACCTCGATCACGTGCGCCAGGCCCGACTTCGTGCCACGGGGCAGGTCGACCTGGGTGATGTCACCGGTGATCACCGCCGTCGAGCCGAAGCCGATGCGGGTGAGGAACATCTTCATCTGCTCAAGCGTGGTGTTCTGGCTTTCGTCGAGGATGATGAAGCTGTTGTTCAGGGTACGGCCACGCATGTAGGCCAGCGGGGCGATCTCGATCACCTGGCGCTCGATCAGCTTGGCCACGTGTTCGAAGCCAAGCATTTCGTACAGGGCGTCGTACAGCGGGCGCAGGTACGGGTCGATCTTCTGTGCCAGGTCACCGGGCAGGAAGCCGAGCTTTTCGCCCGCTTCGACTGCCGGGCGTACCAGCAGGATGCGGCGCACTTGCTCGCGCTCCAGGGCATCTACGGCACAGGCCACGGCCAGGTACGTCTTGCCGGTACCGGCCGGGCCGATGCCGAAGTTGATGTCGTTGGCCAGGATTTCCTTGACGTACCGCTGCTGGTTGACACCGCGCGGGCGAATGTTGCCCTTGCGCGTGCGCAACGAGACGCTGACCTCGTTGACCGCCGGGTTGTCGATGTTCTCGACGGTCGATTCCTGCAGGTACAGGTGGACCGTTTCTGGCGACAAGTCGGTGGCCTTGGCCTCGCGGTAGAGGCGGCGCAGCAGTTGCTCGGCAGCGGAGGTGGTCTTGGGTTCGCCGATCAGTTCGAACTGATTGCCGCGGTTGCGGATCTCGATGGCCAGGCGTTGCTCGATGAGGCGCAGGTGCTCGTCGAACTGGCCGCACAAGTTGGCGAAACGGTGGGCCTCGAAAGGTTCGAGGATGAAACGATGAGGTTCTATGGGTGCGTTCAAGGTCGTTTTTAGCCGCCCGACGGCAATGGGTGTGAGCTCAAGAATAACCCTTGAATGGCAGTGGCGAAAGCACTGAAACGTTCAACGGTATGTAGGGCCTGTTCTGGCCTGTTCGCGGGTGAACCCGCTCCCACAGGTACTGCGCAGGTTTCAAGGCCGGTGGAGAGCCTGTGGGGGCGGGTTTACCCGCGAAGAGGCCGGCACTGCTATGATGCGCACCTTTTCTTACGCATGTGTTATCCCGCCAACCATGAGCAAACGCGAACCCGCCATCTATAAAGTGATCTTCCTCAACCAGGGGCAGGTCTTCGAGATGTATGCCAAGCAGATCTACCAGAGCGACCTGTGGGGCTTCCTGGAAATCGAGGAGTTCGTCTTCGGCGAGCGCACCCAGGTGGTGGTCGACCCCAGTGAAGAGAAGCTCAAGAGCCAGTTCGAGGGCGTGATCCGCAGCTTCGTGCCGATGCATTCGATCGTGCGCATCGACGAGGTCGAGCGCTTGGGCACGGCGAAGATCAGCGAGGCCAAGGGCGGCGGCAATGTGATGCCGTTCCCCATGCCGATGCCAGAGAAGTAGGGCGTTTCAGGGAAGTGGCGAGAACGGCGAGCGCCCTTCGGCGTTCTGCAGTTCAAGCAGGTACTTGCGGAAGATCTGGCCGAGCACCTGGGTCGCGTGTTCCAGCTCGTCGCGGGGCATCTGCTCGGTCACTTCGTCGGCCATGTCCAGCGCATCTTCGGCGCCGTTGACCGCCGCCATCTTCAGCAGAATGTAGGCCTGCACGTTGTTGGCCTTGACCCCTTCGCCGCGGAAGAACATGGCGCCAAGCCGGTATTGTGCCTGGGCGTGGCCTTGCAACGAGGCCTGCTGAAACCAGTTCAGGGCCTTGTTCAGGTCTTTGGGCGTCTGGGTGTAGTAGTACTCGCCCAGTTCGAACTGCGCCTGGGCATCCCCCGTCGTCGCCGTCTGCTCGCAGGCCTTGAGGGCATTGGCGAGGTCTTCTGGCTGAACATTCAGGGTGCAGCGGCTCGTCGCTGGAATCAGCAATGAGTTACCACCCTCCGCCAGGGCCAGCAGGGGCTGTAGAAGCAACAGGCAGCCCAGGGTCAGGGCGCGGCCGGTGCGGTTCATGGGGATCGACTTACCTCTGCAAAGCTGCGGCCAATGTCTCTGGTGGCACATTATGGGATAAGCAGCGCCAACCTTACAAAGTTTTACGCGAAATTCTGTCGGGTTGGGGAAGTCAGCTGATTGTGTAGGAGCGGCCTTACGTCGCGAAAGGGCTGTAAGGGCGCTCCTACAGGGGCAAATGTGGCGATTTACTTCAGTGCAGCAAAGGCCTTTTCAGCCGCATCCAGGGTGATCTGCAGCTCCTTGTCGCCATGGGCGATGGAGGTGAAGCCCGCCTCGAACGCGCTCGGCGCCAGGTACACGCCACCGTCGAGCATCAGGTGGAAGAAGCGCTTGAAGCGATCCGCATCGCTGGCCATCACGTCGTCGAAGGTGACGATGTCATCGGCGCCGCTGAAGTACAGGCCGAACATGGCACCCGCCTGCGTGGTGACGAACGGTACGCCAGCGGCATCGGCACGCTGTTGCAGGCCGTCGAGCATGCGGCTGGTGAAATCGGTCAGTTCGGCGTGGAAGCCTGGGCGGCTGATCAGTTTCAGCGTGGTCAGGCCGGCGGCCATGGCCAGCGGGTTGCCCGACAGGGTACCGGCCTGGTAGACCGGGCCCAGCGGGGCGATGCAGCCCATGATTTCGCGCTTGCCGCCGAAGCAGCCGACCGGCATGCCGCCGCCGACGATCTTGCCGAAGGTCGACAGGTCAGGGGTGATGCCGTAGTAGCCTTGGGCGCCGCCCAGCGAGACGCGGAAGCCGGTCATCACTTCGTCGAAGATCAACACCACGCCGTGCTTGTCGCACTGCTCGCGCAGGCCTTCGAGGAAGCCCGGGGCTGGCGGTACGCAGTTCATGTTGCCGGCCACCGGCTCGACAATGATGCACGCCACGGTCTGGCCGACGTCAGCCAGGGTTTTTTCGACCGCGGCAATGTCGTTGAACGGCAGGGTCAGGGTGTGTTTGGCGAAGTCCGCCGGCACGCCCGCCGAGCTTGGCACGCCCTGGGTCAGAAGGCCCGAACCGGCTTTCACCAGTAGGCTGTCGGAGTGGCCGTGGTAGCAGCCTTCGAACTTGATGATGGCGTCGCGGCCGGTGTAGCCACGGGCCAGGCGGATGGCGCTCATGGTGGCTTCGGTGCCCGAGCTGACCATGCGGACCATTTCCATCGACGGCACGAGCGAGCAGACCAGGTCGGCCATCTCGGTTTCCATGGCGGTCGGGGCGCCGTAGGACAGGCCGTGTTGCAGCTGGTTGCGCACCGCGTCGAGCACTTCAGGGTGGCCGTGGCCGAGGATCATCGGGCCCCAGGAACCCACGTAGTCGACGTAGCGCTTGTCGTCTTCGTCAACGACATAGGCGCCTTCGGCGTGCTTGAAGAACAGCGGCGTGCCGCCAACGCTCTTGAACGCGCGGACGGGCGAGTTGACGCCGCCCGGGATGTGCTTCTGGGCTTGGGCGAACAGGGTTTCGGAACGGGACATGGGATCTTCTCTCGAAATCAGGAAGCGAACAGGGCGTTGAAGGCACGGGCGCGGCGGGTGACTTCCTGCGCGCTATCGGTACCAAACAGGCCGTGGATCACCGCCAGCAGGTCGGCGCCATGGGCGACCAACGGGGCAGCGTTGTCGAGGGTGACGCCGCCGATCACGGCGATCGGCAGCTTGACCTGGGCGCGGGCCTGTTCCAGCAGGTCGAGGCTGGCGGCCGGTGCGCCCGGCTTGGTCACGGAGTTGAAAAAGCGACCGAAGGCCACGTAGCTGGCGCCTTCGCTGGCGGCCTGGCGGGCCAGGTCGAGCTGCGCGTGGCAGGTCGAGCCGATGATGGCGTCGCGGCCCAGCAACGCACGTGCCGGGGTCAGTGGGCCGTCGGTCTGGCCCAGGTGCACGCCGACCCCCAGGCGCGCGGCCAGTTCGGCGTCGTCGTTGATGATCAGCTGGGTGTCGTAGCGCTCGCACAGTTGCTTCAAGGCTTCGGCTTCGCGCAGGCGACGCGCGGCGTCGTCACTCTTGTCGCGGTACTGCAACAGTCGCACGCCGCCGTCCAGGGCCGCTTCGACATGGGACAGAAAACGGCCGGCGAGCAGCTGGCTGTCGGTGATTGCGTACAGACCGCGTAGCTTCATCTGAAAGCCTCGTATCAGGAGCAGAAATCCAGGGGCAGGCGGCGCGGCACGTACTGGCCCTTGCCCAGTTGCTCGGCGTCACGCAGGGTGCGCCAGGTGTAGTCCAGGGCACTGCGCACAGCGCTTTGCAGTGCTTCGCCCAGGGCCAGTCGACCGGCCAGGGCGCTGGCCAGGGTGCAACCGGAACCGTGGTAGCTGCCTGGCAGGCGTTGGCAGGTCCAGGTCAGGCGTTGGCCATCGCGGCTGTACAGGCGGTTGTGGATTTCGTCTTCGTCGCCGTGACCCCCGGTAATCAACAGGTGTCTACAGAACGGCAACAGTTTCTCGGCACACTCGTCGGCGGTGCCTTCAGGCAGCTCGGCGAGAATGCGCGCTTCCGGCAGGTTCGGCGTGGCGATGGTCGCCAGCGGCAGCAGGCGTTCGCGCACGGCGTAGCCCACTTCGTCCTTGCCCAGGCGGCCACCGCCACCAGCACGCAGGACCGGGTCGCAGACCAGCGGCAGGTGCGGGTGGGCGGCAAGCAGTTCGGCGACGGTGTCGACCATGTCGATCGAACCGAGCATGCCCAGCTTGACGGCCGCTACCGTGGAGTCAGCCAGCACGGCGTTGGCCTGGGCCAGCACCCACTCGCGGTCGAGCACGCGGAAGTCGGAAACATTGACGGTATCCTGGACGGTCAGGGCGGTCACCGCGGGTGCGGCGTGACAGCCTTGGGCGATCAGGGCTTCGATATCTGCCTGCAAGCCGGCGCCGCCACTGGGGTCGTGGCCGGAGAGACAGAGGACAACGGGGCGGGAGCTGTAGGTATTCATGGGCGGCGAGCTTACCACCAAACCCATTTGTGGGGATCGTCCTACAAACGAGTTTTGCTGATCGACCGGTCAGATTCAGGTGTGTTGTTCTGCTGAAAGTATTGATTTAGAGCCTTTTGGTCGCAATTGGAGATGGCCGATTGCCAGGTAGGAAAGCTATGCTAGAGTGCTCGGATAACTCGACAAACGGGTTCTGCCGGATTACGTCGTCTCAAACGGATGGGAGGCAACCGCGACGCGACCGGACAGGCCATGCTGGGGCTGTATGCGCTATTTGCTGATTGTGCTTCTGGGCTTGTTGCCCGTGCTGGCCGTTGCGGTCGACTTCGACGACGCTACCCGCCATCTTCCGCTGGGCGAAACCCTTCAGGTCTTCGAAGACCCTGATGGCAGTACCAGCATTGCCCAAGTCAGTGAGCCCACGTTCGCCAAGCACTTTCGGGCCCATCACGAGCCTGTGTTGAACGCTGGTTATTCCACGTCAGTGTTCTGGTTGAAGATCGACCTGCGTTACCTGCCGTCGGCCACTGCCCCCCCCCGCCAATGGCTGCTGGAACTGGCCTACCCACCTCTGGATCACCTCGAGTTGTACCTGCCCGACAGCACCGGTACTTACCGCCTGGCCCAGCGCACGGGCGACGCCTTGCCTTACGCCAGCCGGCAGATCCGGCAGAACAACTACCTGTTCGAGTTGCCGCTGCCCCCAGGCCAGGCGACCACCGTCTACTTGCGCTTGCACAGCCAGGGTTCGGTGCAGGCGCCGCTGGCGCTATGGTCGGCCGAGGCCTACATGGAGGACCAGCCCACGCGCCTGTACGTACTGGGCATGATCTACGGCGTGTTGCTGGTGATGCTGGTGTACAACCTGTTCATCTACCTCAGCGTGCGGGATGTCAGCTACCTCTACTACATCCTCTACATCGCCTCGTTCGGCCTTTATCAGGTTTCGGTGAACGGTGCGGGAGTCGCCTACTTCTGGCCGGACAGCCCCTGGTGGACGAATGCCTCGACGCCCTTGTTCATTGGCGCTGCCGGTTTATTCGGCTGCCAGTTCGCCCGGCATTTTCTGCAACTGGGCAAGATCAGCCGTGGCTTCGACCGGTTGTTGCAACTGCTGATGCTGGGCGGTGGTTTGGTGATGGTCTTGGCCGTGAGCATGCCGTATGGCATCGCCCTGCGCATGGCCACGGTGCTGGCGTTGCTGTTCACCGTCAGCATCTTTGCCGCTGGCGTGTATGCCTGGTCGCGCGGTTTGCGGGTGGCGCGCTGGTTCATCATCGCCTGGTCGGCGTTTTTGCTGGGCGGGCTGGTCAACACCTTGATGGTGCTGGGTTACTTGCCGAACGTGTTTATCACGATGTATGCCAGCCAGTTGGGCTCGGCGCTGGAGGTGGCGCTGCTGTCGCTGGCGCTGGCCGACCGTATCAACAGCCTGCGCGAGCAACAGGCGCAGACCCTGCGTGAAACCGGTCGAACCCTGGAGCAGTTGAACCTGCAACTGGCCAGGAGCAACCGCTTGAAGGACGAGTTCCTGGCCACGGTCACCCATGAACTGCGCACCCCGATGAATGGTGTGATCGGCTCGCTTGAGCTGATGCACACCCTGCCGATGGAGGCCGAAATGGCCCAGTACCATCGCACAGCGGTCACGTCGGCGCAGAGCATGATGGACATGGTCGACGACATCCTCACCCTCTCCGAGCTGCAGGGCGGCCGCTTGCGTGTGCAGGCCGCGCCCTTCAGCCTGCGTAACATGCTGCAAGGCTTGCGAGCCGCACACGCTGGCCAGGCGCTGGGTAAAGGGTTGTACCTGAGCCTGGACATACCTGCCGATCTGCCAGACGCGCTCTTGACCGATGCGCAAAAACTGGCCCGTTGCCTGGGTTGCCTGCTGGACAACGGCCTGAAGTTCACCGATCAGGGCGGGGTCATGCTGCAGGTGCGTGGCCAGCGCCTGGGGCCGGACAACCTGGCGCTTACCTTTACGGTCAGCGACAGTGGCATCGGCTTTGATGATCTCGACCAGGCCACGCTTTACCAGCGTTTTTTCCAGGTTGATGGTTCCATGACCCGGCGTTATGGCGGGCTGGGGATCGGCTTGTCGATTTGCAGGCAGATGGGCGAGTTGCTGGGGGCCACGCTGTCGCATGACTCTACGCGCGGGTTGGGGAGCCGGTTCGAGCTGACGATGAAAGTCGCGATATCGCAGGTGCAGTTGCCTTCGCACTTGCAGCAGACGCGTCGCTCCTTCTAGTAGTAGGTGTATCGATAGCGGGCAGGACGCGTTTGGGGCTACAGGCGCCCGCCGCGGGAGGTTTAGCGCCTGGGAAATCGAGCGCCGCCCGCGCGGCGCATCGCGAGCAACGCTCGCTCCTACGTTTGTTTCGGGCCAATTATTCCTGTGGGTTTTGCGCGCGTACGCCTTGGCGCATGGCTCTATATCGCGTCGTACACACCAGGCGGTCGCGCGCGCCTGCCACAGGCGTTACTGGCCCGAAACAAACGTAGGAGCGAGCGTTGCTCGCGATGCGCCGCGCGGGCGGCGCTCGGTCTCATAGGCGCTAAATGTGTTGTGGCGAGCACCTATCAGCCCTGATGCATTCTCAAGACTTGCCCCTGCGATATCTGCACGGGAGCCATGGCCAAGGCGTTGCTGGATGATGCCGAGTTGGGCTTGATGCATTGACTCTTCTACTGGCTGTACCGGCTCTTTCGCGGGTGAACCCGCTCCCACAGGCGTTATGTTTAGACTGAAAGATGCGCGCTCCGTGTGGGAGTGGGTTTATCCGCAACTAGCGTCTTTGGGCGCGTAAGCTTGTTTGTGGTTTGGTATTGTGCCTTCTACTGAAATCATATGTTTTGTCTATCATTTTATCAGCTTCATTAGGTAATATGCCGCTACCCAGACAACTCCAATAGTGTTTAACGAAGATGCAATGAGTATTTTTCTTCTTAAATACCTAGGGAATTCTAGGTGATCTTGCTCATTCAGTAGCCCGCTGCGAATGCTCGAAGCGGGGGATCCAATGGCGCCAGCGATTACAGAAATAACTAGAATTCTGGAACCTATTTTTTTCTCTCCCCACATGCCGGTCGCAAATGGAAGACACGCGCTCCGTTGGAGTGCTGAGGTCATTTCTTTATATTGGCGAGAGCAAGCGATGTGAACGTCAGATACATGCCCGATCAAGGCGAGGCAGATAGGAGTGCCTAACAAAAATAGCCTTAGTTTTACGTCAAGGTGATCAATCACTTTCAGAGTCCTTGAAGATTAATTCATGTTTCATGCCGTCAACGCTTCCAGGCAAAGAAATTTTGCCTATGTGGTGCTAGCTGTATATGAAGTAAGTTATACCAAAGCAGGCTGCGCCTAGGTAAAGTAGATAATTGCAGAGTAGTAGCTGTTTTTTTAAGTTTTTCGGGAATTTGTCGATATCTTTTGGGTCTAGTTTGTTGTGGCGGGTATGCAGATTTTTTATTGGCCAGAATAATACGGCTGATACGACTCCTATTAGCTGTAGTCGTGAGCGAAGGCTTTGTTTGCCCCATATGGCAACATTCAATTTCAGCCAGTAACTGCTTGGTAATGCAGAAATCATTGTCTCCAGCGTTTTGGGTTGCGCCAAGCGGATATAAAGTGCCAGTCCGGTCATGATCATGAAGCATGATGTTGTCGCCATAAGTAGTTTCATTGTTTTCGCTGACAGTTCCGTGTATAGGAACAGCATTGTGCTGCGAAGCGCCGCGAGGGCGGCGCTCGATCTCACGGGCGCTAAATTTGTTTCGGCGTTGAAGGCGAAGCAGTTGGCAGTACGGTTTGACGTTTCTCGGGAGTCTGCATTGTATTTTCTCTGCAGTGGCTATATTAAAAAGTAGTTGATAGTAAGCCAGGTAAATCCGATGGTGCTCGTCCATGATGCGACAACTAATTGTGTTCTCAGATTGCTGGGTAGTTGATCGTAGTCTCGTGCATCCAGTATGCCTCTGCGGATGCTAGACTTAGGGAATGTAATGGCGCCAGTGATCATAAAAATCACCAAAAGCCTCGAGCGTATATTTTTTTCACCCCAAAGCGCGACGGCATAGGAAAGGCATTTGCTCCGGGAGAGCGCTTTGGCCATTTTTGCATATTGACTAGAGCAAGCGATGTGAAGGTCAGATACAAGCCCGGCCAAGGCGAGGAAGAAAGGAGTGCCTAACAACAATAGCCTTAGTTTTACGTCAAGGTGGTCAATCATTTTCAGAGTCCTCGAAGATTAATTCTCCATGTTTCATGCCGGCAACGCTACTAGCCAAAGCACCTGCGCACGAAATCACTATTCCGCATGCGAAAGCGTCATTGATCGGGCTACATCGCTTTCTTGAAGTATAAATAGCTCGCAAATGCTAGTGCTGCTCCAGCGAACATCAACAGTTCGGCTGATTTTAGTTGGCGTTTTAGTTTTTTAGGGAAGTTTTCTACCTCGCGCCTGTCCAATTTTTTCAAGCGGATGTGAATGGCATAGGTTGGCCAGCTCAGCAGGCAGCCAATTGCGCAGGCGAGCCAGAATCGTCCTTTCAATCCAAGAGATTTGAAGGGAGTGGTAATGGAATTCAGATAATAGCTGCTCGACAGTGACGTCAGCATGGTTTCAAGGTTTTTGGTCCAGGCCAGCCTAGCAATCATGAATATCCCTAGGAATATCATGAGCCAAGGAGCCAGTAGCGCGACTATTTTCCAGGCGAAGGGGTGGTTTACTATTTTTAGAATTATATCCATTCTACTCGTCCCGAGGTCGCATTGGCTCTGTGATTTCAAAGACTACCTCGCCGACTTCTTCGCCGGCGGCCATTCCACCCACACTACCAGCCATTGATCCCGCACCTGTTATAGCAATACTGCAAACGGCTGCTCCAATGGGCCCAAAGCCCACGCAAGCTACGATAGCCAGCCTACTGGCTATTGCTCCGGTTATGACGCCACCTGCTACCCCACCCAAAAAATTTCCAGTTTCTTTTAATCTGATTTTTTTGCAGCTCTCAGTATCACCTGCTCGGCAAGCCTCCTTGATTTTTAACAGTGAACTACCACCGCCGAGCGCCATGCCTATATGTCCCCCAGCTTTCAGGTATTTCGACATGCTTGCCAACTTATCTAGGTGGGTTGAATACCCCGGAATCTGCCCCGGTGCTCCAGCTTTGCTCCAATGATGAACAAGGCTCCGGCTGGATATCCCCAATCCTCGACGCAGGGTGTCGTAGCTACCAAGCTCCATACGCTTGTTAAGATAACTTACCCTCAGCTTGGCATTCAGTTGCCGGAACAGTTCTTTACGCTCGGCGAAGAACTCCGCGCTGCGCAGGTGTCCATGCTTCGAGAACTGCTGCTGATGCAGCTTTTCGATATTGCGCAGTGTGGTGCCTAGTTCATCTAGCGATTTGGCCATCATCGCCTCGCTCACCCCCATCGCCAGGCTTACATCGCTAAGCAAACCGGCAATCTCGGCCTGGTGACGCATCATGAAGTTGGCTTCTTCGGGTGTCAGCTCTGCCAAGGCTTCACGTGCAAGTTCCGCCGCACTCATCGCGTGCATTTCCTGGCGAGTGCAGGCGTGGCCGTTCCGTGGATCGCCGATAATGAAAATTTCGCCGGCTTTGAAGCCTTGTTGATAAGTCGGGTTGAGCCTTTTCAACATGGCATCCGGCAGTACCGATTGTGTATCACTCAGCCTAGTTAGCACCTGGTCGTACGACATGCTGCGTGGAATGATGTAAAAGCCTGGCTCTAGCTCTAGCTCTGGCAGCCTGGCAGCTGCGGGCGGGTTAGCATGACGGGTGGGTGTGCTGCTGTTTGTTTGAGAGGCAGCCTGAGGTGTGGGCAATGTGACTGATGTACTTCGGGGATGAGGTCGCTGGTGCATGGGCGCGACTACCCGATTGCTGCCTATGGGGCAGCCACACTGGACCAGTGCGCCATCCACGGCGGTCGGTATCCCGTCCTGCTTCCATCGACGTTCGCCTTCAACGATGGTCCCTTCGTTACCGCAGAGTGGGCAGGGTGTTGTTTTGTCGCCCACCAGCAGCCAGCCGCTCCCGTGTACACGCCCACGTGCCTGGCCGGCGATGCAGGTGGCACCTGTGGTGGTCTGGTCGCCGTCGAGTCCCTGGCCTTTGCCAAGGATGTTCATACGCTGGCTCATGGTTCGACGCTTCCTAAAAGGGTGGAAGCCCGAACCTAGCACTCTGGAAACGGCACATTTCACTGGAAGAATGGTTTAGGAAGCCTCCTACACGAAATGCAGATTTGGATGTCGTCCGATAATCACCGCCGCAGCCAAATGCCATCCCGATTAGTCATTTTTGTCACTTTGACTGACCCCCAGGGAGTGCTTCACTGGGACTTTCAGGCCTGCACGGATCCAGGAGCTGCCAATGAACCTGCACCAGTACGCTGAAACCCACGAAGTCACCAACCAGCCGCCGTCCCTCGACGGCGCCAACCTGTACCGCCTTGACCAACCCTTGCAGGAGTGGTCGCGGCGTTTTGGCGCTGGCTGGGCCGAGTTGCGGATCGATGCCTACGGTGCCTTGGCCGGTGGGCCGCTGATGGCTGCGGGCTTCTTGGCCAACGCGCACAAGCCCGAATTCAGCAGCCACGACCGTTATGGCCATCGTATTGACTTGGTCGAGTTCCATCCGGCCTACCACGAGCTGATGCGCACTGCCGTCGAGCACGGTCTGCCTTCTCTGCCATGGGCAGAACCCCGCGCCGGTGCCCACGTAGCGCGGGCTTCGATGACCTACCTGCACAGCCAGGCCGAAGCTGGCACTGGCTGCCCGCTGACCATGACCTTCGCCGCCGTGCCGGCGCTGCGCCTTCAGCCCGAACTGGCCGAGTACTGGCTGCCGAAAATCCTGGCCTGCGAATATGACCCGCGCAACGTCGGGGACCGGCACAAGACCGGGGTTACCCTGGGCATGGCCATGACTGAGAAGCAGGGCGGCACCGACGTGCGTGCCAACACCACGCGCGCCTACCCGGTCGGTGCGCCGGGCCCTGGCCAGGCGTATGAACTGGTCGGGCACAAGTGGTTTTGCTCGGCGCCGATGTGCGATGCCTTTCTTACCCTGGCCCAGACCGAAAAAGGCCTGAGCTGCTTCCTGTTGCCCCGCCATCGCCCGGATGACAACCGCAACCAGTTCTATATCCAGCGCTTGAAAAACAAGCTGGGTAATAGCTCCAATGCGTCCAGTGAAGTCGAGTTTCGGGGCGCCCTGGCGTGGATGGTGGGTGAAGAAGGGCGGGGTGTGCCGACCATTATCGAGATGGTCGCCATGACCCGTTTCGACTGCATGGTCGGCTCCAGTGCCCTGATGCGCCAGGCCCTCACCCAGGCCGCCCATCATTGCGCGTTCCGCAAGGTCGGCGGCCGGGTATTGAACGAGCAGCCGCTGATGCAGAACGTGCTGGCCGACCTGGCGCTGGAGAGCGAGGCGGCGCTGGCCCTGAGCCTGCGCATGGGGCAGGCCCTGGAGCAGCTCGATGACCCGCAGCAGGCGCATTTTGCCCGGCTGGTCACCGCGGTGGGCAAGTACTGGATCTGCAAGCGTGCCCCGGCAATGATCAACGAGGCCGCCGAATGCCTGGGCGGGGCCGGGTACGTCGAAGACAGCATCCTGCCGCGGTTGTACCGCGAAGCACCGGTCAACTCGACCTGGGAAGGCTCGGGCAATGTGCAATGCCTGGACGTGCTGCGGGCTTTGTCCAAGGAGCCGGGGGTGCTGGACGCGCTGTTCACCGAGCTGGGTGATGGCCATGGCGACCCACGGCTGGCTGCGCACATTGGCAACCTCAAGGGGGCGTTCGCCGACACCACCGACATCCAGTACCGCGCCCGTCAGCTGACCGAGGACATTGCACTGGCGCTGCAGGCCAAGCTGCTGCTGGAGGCGGGTAATGCGGTGGTTAGCGATGCGTTCATCGGCAGCCGCCTGGCCGGTGGTGGTCGGGCCTATGGCGCGCTGCCGCGGGGTGTGGATGTGCAGGCGCTGGTGGCAAGGGCCACGCCGGTCTGGCAAGACTGATCAATGGGGGTGTATTTACCCACGAAGGCAGGCAAGATGGTCCACATGCATGTCCAGACAGGAAGCACAGTGTGAGCCACGCTTTTGTAGTCGTTGATACCCCAGAACAGGCCGTCGACCGTCTGGCGGCCCTGCATGAACAGGCCACCGGTGCCCTCAGCCAAGCCCTCAAGCGCTACCTCAAGGACCGAACCGAGCCCGATGCCGACGAGCGCGGGCTGTTCCGTTATCCCGCGCTGCGCCTGACCTATTACAGCCAGGGTGAGGTCGCGGCCACCACGCGTGCCTACGCCAAGGTCCAGGTCGCCGGCACCTACAGCGTCACCGTCACCCAGCCAGCCGCGTTCCGTGGCTATCTGCTCGAGCAACTGCGCCCGCTCATGCACGACTACACCGTGACAGTGGAAGTGGGTGTGAGCGAGCAGAACATCCCGTACCCCTACGTGGTCGACCAGGGCGACGAGCTGGCCGGCAGCGGCATCACCGCCGCCCAGCTGGCACGGGTGTTCCCCAGCACTGACCTGTCTGCAGCCACCGACAATATCGCCGATGGCCTGTACGACTGGGACAGCACCGAAACCCTGCCGCTGGCGTTGTTCGATGCCGCGCGTGTCGACTTCTCGCTGCGTCGCCTGGTGCACTACACCGGCAGCGACTGGCGGCATGTACAGCCGTGGATTTTGCTGACCAACTACCACCGCTATGTCGACCAGTTCATCAGCCATGGCCTTGAGCAACTGCGTGACGACCCGCGTTTCGTGCGCATGGTGCTGCCGGGCAACGTGGTGATCGAAAAGGGTATGGACCATGGCGAAACCCAGGCCCTGGTGGCCAGCGTGGTCTGGCACCGTTACCAGATGCCGGCCTACCACTTGATCGCCGCCGATGGCGACGGCGTGACCTTGGTCAACATCGGCGTCGGCCCTTCCAATGCCAAGAACATCACCGACCACCTGGCCGTGCTTCGCCCGCACTGCTGGCTGATGATCGGCCACTGCGGCGGCCTGCGTCAGTCGCAGACCATCGGTGACTATGTGCTGGCGCACGCGTACATGCGGCGCGACGGCATTCTTGACCGTGTGGTGCCGCCAAACATTCCGATCCCGGCCCTGGCCGAGGTGCAGATGGCCTTGCAGGAGGCGGCAGCACAGGTGACCGGTGAGCGCGGCGAACAGCTGAAAAAGCGCCTGCGCACCGGCACTGTGTTGACCTACGACGACCGTAACTGGGAACTGCGCTGGGCCCAGGAGCGGCCATTGATCAACCTGTCACGTGCGGTGGCGGTGGACATGGAGAGTGGCACCATTGCCGCCCAAGGCTACCGGTTGCGGGTGCCGTATGGCACGTTGCTGTGTGTCTCCGACAAGCCGCTGCACAGCGAGATCAAGCTGCCAGGCTCGGCCAACGCGTTCTACAACCGGGCGGTCAGCCAGCATTTGAAGATCGGCATTGCCGCCCTCGACCTGCTACGTACCGAGCTCAATTCGTTGCACTCGCGTAAACTGCGCAGCTTCGATGAGCCGCCGTTCCGCTGAGGATCCATGCCCCTGCCACCCCGTACCAAGCCGCGCCGCCCTCAGGCGCGGCCTGCCGACCCGCGTCGCCAGCCCAAGGCGCCGCCGGCCGAGCCGCGCCTGATCCTGTTCAACAAGCCGTTCGACGTGCTGACCCAGTTCAGCGATGGCGAAGGGCGCGCGACCCTCAAGGACTTCATCGACATCCCGGGTGTTTACCCGGCCGGGCGCCTGGACCGCGACAGTGAAGGCCTGTTGCTGCTGACCAACCATGGCGGCCTGCAGGCGCGCATCGCCGACCCCAAGCACAAGCTGGCCAAGACTTACTGGGTACAAGTGGAAGGTGAGCCGAGCGACGAGCAGCTGCAACGCCTGCGCGAGGGGGTGATGCTCAATGACGGCCCGACCTTGCCGGCCGAGGCCCGCCGCCTGGATGAGCCTGAACTGTGGCCGCGCAACCCGCCGGTACGTTTTCGCAAGAGCGTGCCGACCCATTGGCTGGAGCTGGTGATTCGCGAAGGGCGCAACCGCCAGGTGCGGCGGATGACGGCGGCGGTGGGGTTGCCGACCTTACGCCTGGTGCGGGTGCGGATTGGCGACTGGGCGCTGGACGGGCTGGACCAAGGCTGTTGGCGCGAAGTGCCAGCCAAGCTACCGAGATAACTGGGAAACCTCGAAGCCTGCTCAAGTCTCTGTGGGAGCAACTGTCTTGTGGTGCTTGTTCCGGCCTCATCGCTGGCAAGCCAGCTCCCACAGGTCCCTGGCCCATGCCCGGCTGTTATACCCCTTCCAGAAACGCCACCACCACGCTCTTGATGATAAAGGCCAGTACCCCAAGCCCCAGCACGAAGAACAGGATCAGGGTGCCAAACCGCCCGGCCTTGGACTTTTTCGCCAGGTCCCAGACGATAAAGCCCATGAAACCGATCAACACGGTGACGAGGATGATCATCATCCATTCTTCGAATACGGCGGGATCCATCAGTGTTCTCCAGGCAGGCTGAGCGCTCGATCATACGCCGGGCGATGAAGTATTCAACGCAGGTGGGTCAATGGAAGCTCGGTACTGGCCAGTACCTGGTTCAGCACGAAGCTCGAACGCACGCTGGTGACGCCTTCGATGCGGGTCAGGCTGCCGAGTAGCAATTTCTGATAGTGGTCCATGTCCGGTACCACCACCTTGAGCTGGTAGTCGGCGTCCATACCGGTGACCAGGCTGCATTCGAGCACCTGGGGTAAGTTGCGGATGGCGGCCTCGAAGGTCTCGAAGCGCTCTGGGGTGTGGCGGTCCATGCCGATCAGTACATAGGCGGTCAGGCTCAACCCCAGCTTCTTGCGATCGAGCAGGGCAACCTGGCGCGAGATGTAGCCGTCGTCCTCGAGTTGTTTGACCCGACGCGAGCACGGCGAAGGCGACAAGCCGATGCGTTCGGCCAGCTCCTGGTTGGAAATGCGCGCATCGCGCTGCAGTTCGGCGAGGATGCTCAGGTCGTAGCGGTCAAGTTTGCTCATGGAATATGCCTTTTCTGTTCAGATTGCGGTGAATTATCAATCTAAGGTGAAAAATTGCGCAAGTGCTATTTATCTGAGCAATCTTCGCAATCCTCTGTCGCCCTCTGCCCGGTATCTTTATCCACAGAATCACTGCCCGGACATCAGTCCACGGCGACGCGCTCTAGGCGAGCGGTCGCGGCCCAGCCATCCAACAGGATCCGCCAGGCCCCCGGGCTACACACCGTCCAGAAGACGGCGTGAGGTGAGCCGGCGCCACAAGTGCCGAGCACGGACGACAATTCCCAAAGGGAGGCCCAACGGCCTCCCTTTTTTCATGTCCGCGATTTTAAGTTGCCGGTGTGGCCGGCGCGGTAGACTGGCAGCGGCTGCAGTCATTTTGATCGAGAGGGGCACCATGAAGTCGCGCATCTGGCAGTGGGCAGGTGTTGGTTTGGTTACGTTGAGCATCAGCCTTGGCGCTGTGGCGCAGGGGCCTGATGAGGGGCATGGCGGGGGCCATGGCGGCAACGGGCCACAGGACCCGAACGGCGCTGCCGCGGGCCGCTCCCCGCTCAACTCGCGCGACGAAGTACGCCAGACCCAGCCACCGCGCCAGGGCTATTACCAGGACATCCCCCGGCACAATGGCGATAACCGCTATTGGCAAGCCGGTGGGCCGGGGCAGCGGCCGGGCGGTGACTGGCAGGGGCGCCCGGACGGCCATGGCAATGGCTGGGGGCCAGGGCCGCAGTATCGCCCAGGGCAGACCATCGACCGCTTCCCGGATCGCTACTGGAAGGTGCCTTACCGCGGGCACGACTACTTCTATTCGGGCGGCTATTGGTATCGACCGCACGGCGGCAGCTACATCGTCGTGGCACCGCCTTATGGTGCGCGGGTGGAGTACCTGCCGGCGTATGCGCGTGAGGTTTGGCTGGGTGGGGCGCTGTTCTTCCTGGTAGCCGATACCTATTACCAGTACCTGGCGGACAGCCGCGAGTATGTGGTGGTGAACCCGCCGATGGTTGCACCCGCGCCTGCGCCAATGGCGCCGGCAGGGGGTGGCTATGATGTGGTGGCTTATCCGATGTATGGCCAGGGGCAGGAACAGCAGGAACAGGACCGCTACCAGTGCCACCGCTGGGCGGTGACCCAGTCAGGCTTTGACCCAGCGACGGCGGCCTATGCACCCCCGTTGAATGTGACCGATACCTACCGGCGTGCGCTGGGGGCTTGTTTCAGCGGGCGGGGTTACAGCATCAACTGAAATTGTCGCTGAATGATCAGGCCCTATCGCCGGCAAGCCGGCTCCCACAGGTGCGGCGCTAGGCTTTGAGGCTACACAGTTCGGGTGGGAGCAACTGTCTTGTTCAAATTTCTGAGGGCATTCCATCCTCTGGGAAATCAGCCAGCCCTTTGGACCGCGTTGTCGAGCAGAGAACAAAGTTAGTAAGCGAGTTGC
>NZ_JABWRW010000042.1:0-20185 GCF_014269095.1 Pseudomonas sp. SWRI50
GCCCTTACAACACTGCCTGAATCGATTAACTCGTTGATACTCAAGGAGTTTCTCGTTCCAATCACGCTGGAAGTGGGGCGCATTATAAGGGGATTCGAAACCCCGTCAACCCTTTATTTCAACAATGTTTCAAACCACCCTCCCCCGCTTGCTGATCACCCGAGGAACACGCCGTGCGACTGCAGGAATACGCAGCGCCATCAACACGGCACCAATGCCGGCATAGATAGCCCACTCACGCAGGTCCGAGCGCACGATCCACAGGAAATGCAGCAGCCCCAAGCCGAGAATCACATACACCAGCTTATGCAGCTTCTTCCACCGCGCACCCAGCCGGCGCTGGCTATACCGGTTGGAGGTTACCGCCAGCGCCAACAACCCGAGGAAGCCAAGCACCCCCACAATAATGTAGGGCCGCTTGCGCAGCTCGACAGCAAACTGCCCCCAGTCCAGCCCTAGAATGAAGAACAGGTAACAGAGGATGTGCAGCACGATGTAGGCAAAACACCACAACCCTAGCTGGCGGCGCACGACGATCCAGCCCGACCACCCTGTCAGCCGCTGCAGCGGCGTCATGCTCAAGGTCACCAGCAGGAATGTAAGCGCACCCAACCCCAGCCGGTCCATCAGGATCTTCCCTGGGTCCGGCCCCAGCAGGTTCATCGCAGCTTCATACAACCACCAGAGTGGCAGCACACACCCCACTATAAAGATGGCCAGGCGCAACCAGGGATAGCGCATCAATAGTTCTTCCGCAGGTCGAGGCCGGCATACAGCGACGCCACTTCGTCGGCGTAGCCGTTGAACATTTGCGTTGGGCGTACGTTGGGGCTGAACAGGCCACTTGGCAGGCGCCGCTCACGCGCTTGGGTCCAGCGCGGGTGATCGACCTCGGGGTTCACGTTGGCATAGAAGCCATACTCATCTGGCGCCAGCCCCTCCCAGGTTGTTTGCGGGCGCTCGGCCACCAGACTGATCCGCACGATCGACTTGATGCTCTTGAACCCGTACTTCCATGGCACCACCAAGCGCAACGGCGCGCCATTCTGGTTGGCCAGCTCGCGGCCATACATACCCACCGCCAGAATCGCCAACGGGTGCATGGCCTCATCTAAGCGCAGCCCTTCTCTATAGGGCCAGTCGATCAAGGCGAAGCCTGAGCGTTGCCCTGGCATATGCTGTGGGTCTTTCAATGTTTCGAAGCGCACGTAGCGCGCGTTGGATGTCGGCTCCACTTGCTTGAGTACTTGCGCCAGCGGGAAGCCAAGCCAGGGGATGACCATCGACCACGCCTCGACACAGCGCAGCCGGTAGATGCGCTCTTCGAGCTGATAAGGTTTAACGAAGTCTTCCAGGGCATAGCGCCCGGGTTTGCCGACCTCGCCATCGATCACTACAGACCAAGGCTCAGTCTGCAAGCTGCCGCCATTGGCAGCCGGGTCCCCCTTGTCGGGCCCGAACTCATAGAAGTTGTTGTAGTGGGTCGCGTCCTTGAAGGGCGTAATCGCCTCATCCTTGACCGTTACCGCCTGCCATTGCGTCGCCGCAAGCTTTTCACTGAACCAGGCGGGTGCAGCACCCGCCTCGACATCGGCGTAGCGGCTGGCCTCGGCGGCATGCCCCAGGCTCGGTAGCGCGCCCAGGGCAAGGCCCGCCAGCGAGCCACCGAGCACGGTGCGACGAGAAAGATAGAGACCTTCGGGCGTGATCTCCGACGCCTTGCATTCGGATGACCTGGGAAGCTTGATGAGCATGGACGGCTCCATAGCACTGGATAACGGATGTACCAGTAAGACTATGGAGCCGGAGGGTTATTCCATCATTAAATCATTGTCACGACTTGCGACGGCGAGACCGCAGCAAGAACTGGATCGGCCCCGAAGCCGCGTAGGCAAGGAAGATCAGCAGCAGGATGCGGGGCGGGTCGCTGAATACCACCGCGAACACCAGGACCACCGCCAGGATGGCCACGAACGGCACACGCCCTTTGAGGTCGAGCTCCTTGAAGCTGTTGTACTTGATGTTGCTGACCATCAACATGCCAGCCGCCGCCACCAGCAGCGCCACCAGGAACGACAGCTTGGAGCCCTGGATACCGTAGTCACTGAAGGCCCACACGGTGCCCGCAACCACACCAGCCGCCGCCGGGCTGGCCAGGCCGATGAAGTAACGCTTGTCGGCGGTGCCCACCTGGGTGTTGAAGCGCGCCAGGCGCAAGGCAGCGCCCGCCACATAGATGAAGGCAACCATCCAGCCGACCTTGCCCATGTCACCCAACGCCCAGCCAAAGGCCAGCAACGCCGGGGCAACACCAAAGGCGACCATGTCCGACAGCGAGTCGTACTCGGCCCCGAAGGCGCTTTGGGTATTGGTCATGCGAGCCACACGGCCATCCAGGCCATCGAGCACCATGGCGACGAAGATGGCGATGGCGGCAAAGGCGAAGTACTTGCTTGCCTCGCGCGGGTCGCCAGCACTCAACGCGCTCTGCGCGCTCATCGAGTTGATGATGGAGTAGAAGCCGGCGAACAGGTTGGCGGTGGTGAACAGGTTAGGAAGCAGATAGATGCCGCGATGCCGGACCTTGCGCCCTTCGGCGTCATGGCCCTCTTCAATGTGCTCATCGACAGGTAGCAGGCTTTCGGCGTCGGAGGGCTTGTTCGGCTCTTCGGGACGTTCGCTCATGTAGGGTACCTTGCAACAGGGTGGAATATGTTCGACACGGGCCTGCGAAACAGGTTCTGACGGCAGGCCACTGGTCTGCTTTATACCAGATGCCGGCTGCCTAAACGAAAAAACGCGGCCGAAGCCGCGTTTTTCATGTTGCAAGAAACTTAGTTCTTGGCTTTGTCGACGATCTTGTTCGCCGAGATCCAAGGCATCATCGAACGCAGTTGCTCGCCGATGATTTCAATGCCGTGGGCAGCGTTGTTACGACGCTTGGCGGTCATCGATGGGTAGTTGGTAGCACCTTCGGAGATGAACATCTTCGCGTACTCGCCGTCCTGGATGCGCTTCAGAGCGTTGCGCATGGCCTTGCGGGATTCTTCGTTGATGACTTCTGGGCCGGTGACGTACTCACCATACTCGGCGTTGTTGGAGATCGAGTAGTTCATGTTGGCGATACCGCCTTCGTACATGAGGTCAACGATCAACTTCAGCTCGTGCAGGCACTCGAAGTAGGCCATTTCTGGCGCGTAGCCCGCTTCAACCAGGGTTTCGAAACCGGCTTTGACCAGCTCGACGGTACCGCCGCACAGAACAGCCTGCTCGCCGAACAGGTCGGTTTCAGTCTCGTCCTTGAAGGTGGTTTCGATGATGCCGGTACGGCCGCCACCCACGCCTGCGGCGTAGGACAGCGCAACGTTTTTGGCGTTGCCCGAAGCGTCCTGGTAGATAGCGATCAGGTCAGGGATGCCGCCGCCTTTGACGAACTCGGAGCGCACGGTGTGGCCCGGGGCTTTCGGCGCGATCATGATCACGTCGAGGTCGGCACGTGGCACGACTTGGTTGTAGTGGATCGAGAAGCCGTGGGAGAAGGCCAGGGTTGCGCCTTTCTTGATGTTCGGCTCGATCTCGTTCTTGTACAGAGCGCCTTGGAACTCGTCCGGAGTCAGGATCATGACCAGGTCGGCAGCAGCGACAGCGGTAGCCACGTCGGCCACTTTCAGGCCGTGGGCTTCTGCCTTGGCAACGGTGGCCGAGCCTTTACGCAGACCGACGGTAACGTCTACACCGGAGTCTTTCAGGTTGCACGCCTGGGCGTGGCCTTGGGAACCGTAACCGATGATGGCGACTTTCTTACCCTGGATGATGGAAAGGTCGCAGTCTTTATCGTAGAAAACTTTCATGAAAATACCCCTGGTTATATCTCGGCCCCTGCGGAGCCATCGCTAATTTTTGAATTTAGATGCTGAGCACTTTGTCGCCACGGGCAATGCCGGTGACGCCACTGCGCACGGTTTCGAGAATCGATGCGGTGCCGATGGCTTGGATGAAGCTGTCCAGTTTGTCGCTGGTGCCGCTCAGTTGCACGGTGTACACACTGGCGGTCACATCGACGATCTGGCCACGGAAAATGTCCGTGGTGCGCTTGATCTCGGCCCGCTGGGCTCCGGTGGCCTTGACCTTGACCAGCATCAGTTCACGCTCGATGTGAGCACTTTCCGACAGGTCGACAAGCTTTACCACTTCGACAAGCTTGTTCAGGTTCTTGGTGATCTGTTCGATCACTTCGTCATGGCCAACGGTGGTCAGCGTCAGACGCGACAAGGTCGGGTCTTCGGTCGGCGCCACGGTCAGGCTTTCAATGTTGTAGTTACGCTGGGAGAACAGGCCAACGACGCGAGACAAGGCACCGGGTTCGTTTTCCAGCAGCAAGGAAATGATGTGCCGCATATCAGGTACGCTCCGTCTTGCTCAGCCACATGTCACGCATCGAGCCATCCTTGATCTGCATCGGATAGACGTGCTCGGTACGGTCAACCGCGATGTCGATGAACACCAGACGGTCTTTCATCGCGAATGCCTCTTCCAGCTTCGGCTTGAGGTCTTTCAGGCTGGTGATGCGGATACCCACATGACCATAGGCCTCGGCCAGCTTGATGAAGTCAGGCAGCGACTCGACATAAGAGTGCGAGTGACGGCCGTTGTACGCCATGTCCTGCCACTGGCGGACCATGCCCAGCACACCGTTGTTCAGGTTGACGATTTTCACCGGCAGGCCGTACTGCATGCAGGTGGACAGTTCCTGGATGTTCATCTGGATACTGCCTTCGCCGGTCACGCACGCCACGTCCTGGTCCGGGAAGTTGAGCTTGACGCCCATCGCCGCCGGGAAACCGAAGCCCATGGTGCCCAGGCCACCGGAGTTGATCCAGCGGTTCGGCTTGTTGAAGCGGTAGTACTGCGCCGCGAACATCTGGTGCTGGCCCACGTCGGAGGTAACAAAGGCATCGCCTTTGGTCACTTCGCACAGGGTTTCGATCACGGTCTGCGGCTTGATGACGCTGCCATCACCCTTGTTGTAAGGGAACAGGTCGCCGTCGCCACGCCATTCATCGATCTGCTTCCACCAGGCCTCTGCGGCGGCCTTGTCAGGCTGCTCGCCGATTTCCTTGAGGATGCCGAGCATCTCGGTCAAGACGCTGTCGACTGGGCCAACGATAGGCACGTCGGCCTTGATCATCTTGGAAATCGACGCCGGGTCGATGTCGATGTGGATGATCTTGGCATTCGGGCAGAACTTGGCCGGGCCGTTGACCACACGGTCATCGAAGCGCGCACCGACGGCAAAGATGACGTCAGCATTGTGCATGGCCATGTTGGCCGTGAAGCTGCCGTGCATGCCGAGCATGCCGAGGAACTGACGGTCAGTACCCGGGAAGCCACCCAGACCCATGAGGGTGTTGGTAACCGGCAGGTTCAGCGACTTGGCGATTTCGGTCAGGGCTTCGGAGCCGCCACCCAGAATCACGCCGCCGCCGGCGTAAACGATCGGGCGCTTGGCAGCCAGCAGCATCTCGGCGGCCTTGCGGATCTGGCCGGAGTGGCCACGGACCGCCGGGCTGTAGGAGCGCAGCTTGACCTTCTTCGGGTAGACGTATTCGAACTTCTCGGCCGGGTTGGTCATATCTTTTGGAATGTCGACCACGACCGGGCCAGGACGGCCGGATTGCGCCAGGTAGAAGGCTTTTTTCAGAACTTCTGGGATCTCGGTGGCGTTTTTGATCATGAAGCTGTGCTTCACGATCGGCCGCGAGATGCCAATCATGTCGGTTTCCTGGAAGGCATCGGTACCCACCATGGTGCTAGGCACCTGGCCGGACAGAATGACCATCGGAATCGAATCCATGTAGGCGGTGGCAATGCCGGTAATGGCATTGGTCGCACCCGGGCCGGAGGTTACCAGCACCACACCGGCCTTGCCGGTGGCACGGGCGTAGCCGTCCGCCATATGGGTTGCAGCCTGTTCGTGACGAACCAGGATGTGTTCGACTTCCGGTTCCTTGAACAGGGCATCGTAAACATGAAGGAGAGCACCGCCAGGGTACCCGTAGATGTGCTTAACGCCTTCGTCACGCAAGAAGCGGACGACCATCTCAGCGCCAGATAAAAGCTCCACGTTGTTCACCTCTAAAACGCCAGAATACCGTCCCTAGTGGACGGGTCTTAATAGGTTTACTGCCAAGCAGAGCATGAGCGAACGTCAGCACTGACTGAGCAAGTATTGGGAGCGCCCCAGAGTGTTGCGGGGTTTTCCCACCCAGCGCGAGGTAACGCGTTGCGGGGTGTAACAGGTCGGCGCGGGTGTGCGCCTCATGATCTGCTTAGCGGGTCTGCTTCTGGCAGTCCCTCTACAGCGGAAGTTGGATTCTTGTGATTTGGCGGCTACAAGTCAAGAAAAATTATTGCCAATTTTTCCTCAAGATGAATTCCTGCCACCACTAAAAAGGATAGCAGCAGCAGAATTAAGAAGATTTCCATAAAAAAGGGCCACAATCTGCGGCCCTTGAAGGAAAAAGAGAAGAAATCAGGCTCCAGAAGCGATCAATTGATCGAACTCTGCTAGCAGGCGCCGTAGCTCGCGACTCTGCTCCGGGCGATCGGTGAACACCGTTTCAGCCATCATCAGGATGCCCGAGGCACTGGGCAGCGGGTGGCCAAGCTCGATGATGATCTTCATGCGGGGCAGGAAGATCCATTGCAGCCACTGCTCCAGGGTCATCGTATCGACCGCGAAGGGCACGGTGCTTTCCAGCGCTTCATCGCTGGGCGGCTCATCGTCCCACCAACCTTGCACCTTCAACTCACGCTCGATCAGCAGTAGGTGGTCGGCGATGTCCAGAATGCGTTGCTCGATCATCAGGAATTCACTCGGGCCTTCTGCCGCGCCAGCGCCGCACCGGCACTGTCACCTTGTTTTTCACGGCACTGGGCAATGGTGTTCCACAGTTCGGCCTGCAGGTCGGGGCGGCCATTGGCGTAGGTCAGGGCGCGGCGAGCCAACTGCTCGGCCTGCGCTGCATCGCCCTGGGACAAGCGCACCTGCGCCAGGCGGAACAGCACCTGCGGCTCGCGCGGGGCGATACGCTGGGCACGCTCCAGGCTAGACGAGGCACCGTTGAAATCACCACTGACCTGCTGTTGCTGGGCAGTCGTCAACAGCGCCAGTACAGGCCCATCAAGCTGCTCGTCGGCCGACAGGCCGCCAGATGCGCCACCGCTGCGCGGGATGCCGGTCGGCGCACTGCTGGCTTTTGGCGTGCTGTTCATCGAGGCGATATCGAACGGCTCGTCGGCGATCGGATTCGGGTTGGTGGTGATCGGCCCGGTCGAGATCGGGCCCGGGGTAATCGGTGCGGTGCTGATCGGCGCCGCCCCATTACCGGCTGGGAACGTCTGGATGCTCGAGGCACCGGCGCCCTGCGGGATCATCACCGTCACGCCCGAATCCTCAGGCAGCGACTGCGCTTGTGAGGTGCCGCTGTTCATGCCAGCCGCCGAGCGGTTGGCCGTTACGCGTTCACTGTTGGACACGCGGGTGCTCGAATCGACCACCGGGATATTGCCACGCTGGACGCTGGAGCAACCCTGGAGCACAACCAACGCCGTCAAGGCAGGAAACAGCCACTTATTCACTTCACACCTCATCAATGCAGCTCGTGCTTAATTCATCCAGCCTTTGACCCAGTCCATGACCGATTCTGCCGGATTCTGCTCACCGCCACAGGCTGCGCCGGCGGGCGGTTCGCTTCCGCGAATATACGGCATCTGCACGGCTCCCGGACAGCTACCGTCAGAGCCTTGGCCGCTGTACGGGTCGATCCAGGCTTGCACGACGTTGTCCGGTTGCGGCATGTCCAGCGGCAGCGGGTCGGCCTTCTTCATGAAGCTGGTCCAGACCTGCAAGGCGCCAGTGGCACCGGTGAACGGCGTTTTACCGTTATCGTCGCGGCCCATCCACACCACGGCCAGCAGGTCCTGGCTAAAGCCGGAGAACCAGCTGTCGCGCGAGTCGTTACTGGTACCGGTCTTGCCGGCCAGGGTCAGCGAACGCGGCAACACGTTGTACACCGAACGGCCGGTACCTTCGCGCATCACCCGCTGCATGGCGTTCTGCACCAGGTAGATGGACCCTGGGTCGAAGGTCTGCTGGATCTGGAACGGGTAGCGCTTGAGCGGCTCACCCTCGGCCGTCAACACGCTGCGGATACCGCGCATCGGCGTGTTGAAGCCACCATTGGCAATGGTCTGGTACATGGTCGCGACCTGCATCGGCGACATGCCACCTGCCCCCAGCAGCATCGCTGGGAAGGCTGGCCAGTCGACATTCACCCCCAGCCGACCGATGGTCTTGATCACGTTGGGCACACCCACTTCCAGGCCGAGCTTGGCGGTCGACAGGTTGTAGGAGTTGGCCAGGCCTTGATACAGGTAAATGGTGCCATGCGGACGACGGTCGTAGTTTTGCGGGCGCCAGATCTGGCCGTTGGCGCCTTTGACCGAGAACGGCTCGTCCTGCACCCAGCTGGTCAGGGTGTACTTGCTCGGCTGTTCCAGCGCGGTCAGGTACACCGCCGGCTTGACCAGCGAGCCAATCGGCCGCACCGCGTCGATGGCGCGGTTGAAGCCGGCAAAGCCCGACTGGCGGCTGCCGATCAGCGCTTGCACCTCGCCGGTTTCCGGGTTGGTCACGACCATCGCCGACTCGACCTCGTCAGCGCCCTTGCGCCCGGCCAGGCGCTTGAACGTCTCGTTCATGGAGGTTTCGGCCTTCATCTGCAGGATCGGGTCGAAACTGGTGAAGATGCGCAGGCCTTCTTCGGTCAAGTCTTCGTCGCGGTAGTCTTGGCGCAGCTGGCGTTTGACCAAGTCGAGGAAGGCTGGGAAAGAGCTGTCCGCCAGGCTGCCGCGCTTGGTCACACCCAATGGCATCTTCTTCGCCGCCTCGATCACGTCCTTGCTCGCCACGCCCTGCTCGGCCAGCAGGTCGAGCACCAGGTTACGGCGGGCCAGGGCGCGGTCAGGATAACGCCGCGGGTTGTAGTAGGACGGCCCCTTGACCATGCCCACCAGCAAGGCGATCTGGTGCAGCTTGAGCTCCGACAGCGGCTGGCTGAAGAAGAACTGGCTGGCCAGGCCGAAGCCATGCACCGCGCGTTGGCCGTCCTGGCCGACGAACACCTCGTTGAGGTAGGCCTCGAGGATTTCACGCTTGTCGTAATGCAGCTCCAGCAACACGGCCATCATGGCCTCGGTCAGCTTGCGGCTGAGGCTGCGTTCGCTGGTGAGGTAGAAGTTTTTCACCAACTGCTGGGTCAGGGTACTGCCGCCTTGGCGCATGGAGCCGGCCGAGGTG
The DNA here is from genome assembly GCF_014269095.1 of Pseudomonas sp. SWRI50. Classification (NCBI taxonomy): domain Bacteria; kingdom Pseudomonadati; phylum Pseudomonadota; class Gammaproteobacteria; order Pseudomonadales; family Pseudomonadaceae; genus Pseudomonas; species Pseudomonas sp. SWRI50. The sequence continues at coordinate 9,362 of NZ_JABWRW010000042.1, forward strand.
TTGACCCACACGGCACGGGCGATGGACTTGGGCGACACGCCAAAGTGGCTATAGAAATCGCGGTCTTCGGTCGCGACCAGGGTCTCGAGCAGGTACGGTGGCACCTGATCGATCTTGATCAGGATCCGGTCCTCGAGGTTCTTCGGGTAGATACCGCCGATCATCAGCGGCTCCAGGCGCACCACGTCGAGCTTGCCGCCATTGGCACCGGCCAGCCCCGCCACGTAATCGCCAGAGAAGCGCACGCGGACGAACTGCGCGGGTTCCATACCCTCGTAGAACTGGAAGCCACGGGTATTGAGGTCGACGGTATTACCGTTGACCGCGGCCGCACCCGGGCCATTGGCCGCGCTTTCACGGCGATAGCCCAGGGCATCGAGTTCGGTGAGGAAGTCGTTCTTGCTCAGCTTCTGGCCGACGAACAGCTCCAGTGGCCGGGCGTATACCTTGGCCGGGATGGTCCAACGCTTGCCAGAGAACTTCTCTTGGACGACAGCATCGAGGTAAACCGCGAAGCCGGCGAGGATCACCAGGCCGACCAGGCTGAGCTTCAAAGCCCAGCCCAGCCAGGCGCGAGAGCGGCCAGTCGGGCGTTTCTGAGGGGTACGAGCGTTTCGAGTTCGAGTCATGGCGGCGGATTATACGCACTTTGTAAAGGCTGGGCAGGCGCCCTCGGCGGTATGCAGGGACGGCACCATTGACCATAATGGCGCATTCGAATTCCCTGCCCCCGGAAGGATTTCCCGTGAGCCAAGCTCTTATCACTGCGTTGCAGAACCCAGCCCTCTACCCTCACCCCGTAGATGGGTTCCAACTCATCGAGACGCATATCTCCTGGGTCCTGCTCACTGGCGAGTACGCCTACAAGGTCAAGAAACCGATGAACTTCGGCTTCCTCGACTTCACCCAGCTGGATCAGCGCGAGCATTTCTGTAACGAAGAATTGCGCCTGAACCAGCGCCTGACCGACGGCCTGTACCTCGACGTGTTGCCGATCACCGGTAGCGCCGAAGCGCCGCAAATCGGCGGTGAGGGTGTAGCAATCGAATACGCCCTGAAAATGCGCCAGTTCCCCCAGGGGCAGATGCTCAGCACCCTGCAAGCCAACGGCGAGCTCAACGCCGAGCACATCGACCAGATGGCCCGGCAGATCGCCGAATTCCATCTGCAGACCCCCAAGGTCCCGGCAGCGCAACCTTACGGCTCGCCTGAAAGCGTGATGGCCCCGGTCGAGCAGAACTTCGAGCAGATCCGCCCGTTCCTCAGCGACAAGGCCGACCTGCTGCAACTGGACAACCTCCAGGCATGGGCACGCAGCAGCTTCGAGCGCCTCAAAGGCCTGTTCGAAGCGCGCAAGGCCAACGGTTTCACCCGCGAATGCCACGGTGACATTCACCTGGGCAACGCCACCCTGATCGACGGCAAGGTGGTGATCTTCGACTGCATCGAGTTCAACGAGCCGTTCCGCATGACCGATGTCTGGGCCGATACCGGCTTCCTGGCCATGGACCTGGAAGACCGCGGCCTCAAGTGCCTGGCGCACCGCTTCGTCAGCCAGTACTTGGAGCTGACCGGCGACTACGAGGGCCTGGAAGTGCTCAACTTCTACAAGGCCTACCGCGCCCTGGTGCGCGCCAAGGTCGCCCTGTTCAGCATGCCCGCCAATGCCGATGGCGTGCAGCGCGCCACCACCCTGCGCACCTACCGCAACTATGCCAACCTGGCGGAAAGCTACAGCGCCATCCCTTCGCGTCTTCTGGCCATCACCCACGGCGTCTCGGCGGTGGGCAAGAGCCACGTGGCGATGCGCCTGGTCGAAGCCCTGGGCGCCGTGCGTGTGCGTTCGGACGTGGAGCGCAAGCGCCTGTTCGGCGAGCAGCAGGCAACGCTATCTGGGCAGCAAGATGCCGGCATCTATGACCAGGATGCCAGCGCCGCGACCTATCAGCGCCTGCACGATCTGGCCGGCACCATCCTGCGCGCCGGTTTCCCGGTGGTGCTAGATGCCACCTACCTGAAACATGCTCAACGCCAAGCGGCGGCAGAGGTCGCCAGCGCGACCGGCGTGCCGTTCCTGGTCCTCGACTGCCAAGCCCCGGAGGCGGTGATCGCCAGCTGGCTGGCGCAGCGCCAGGCGGAAAAAACCGACCCGTCGGACGCTACCCTAGAGGTGGTCAAGGCTCAGCAGGCCAGCCGTGAGCCGCTGGATGCCACAGAACTGCAGCACGCCACCCGTGTCGATACGCAGGAAAGCGCCAGCATGGACCAGGTGATCGACCAGATCCGCCAGCGCTTGCCGGGCCTGTAAGGTCAGCATTGCAGCTTATCGCCGGCAAGCCGGCTCCCACAGGAGTTCCACAGGCCTCAAGGGCAGTGGTGTCCCTGTGGGAGCAACTGTCTTGTGGTGCTTGTTCCGGCCTCATCGCTGGCAAGCCAGCTCCCACAGGTGCGGCGCTAGACTTGAAGGCTCATAGTTCGGGTGGGAGCCGGCTTGCCGGCGATAGGGCCGTAAAAGGCGGCTCCTCTCCCCAATCGTCGCACCCGATGGCAAAAGGCCGCGCATTTTCCAACCCCCGCTACACTCCTCTCTGACCTGCTCGCGATTTATCCCCCAACACCCGTTCAGCCATCGCAAGGAGGCTCGATGAACGATGAATTGCAGCATCTGAAGAATCTTGGCAAGACTTCTGCGCAGTGGTTGCATGCAGCCGGCATCCACAGCGCGTCGGATCTGCGCCGGCTCGGTGCGGTGGGTGCGTACCAAGCTGTGAAAACGCGAGGGTTCCGGGCCTCCAAAGTGCTGTTGTACGCGATTGAAGGCGCCTTGCTCGACATGCACTGGAACGATTTGCCGACCGAACGCAAGGAAGCGCTCAATCAACAGTTGGACGCGAAGAACCCTGCGCAAAAAAACGCGAAATAAACCGACGAAGGGGATTGACTCCGAAATGAGAATCGTTATGATTATCACAACTGGTCGCGAGACTGGTTGGATAACCTGAAAGCCCCTGGTTCGGACTCTCAGATTATCTCCTCATCAGGCTAATCACGGTTATTGACCCGGCTCTTTGCCGGGTCTTTTTTTGCCTGACGGTTTTGCACCGCGTGCGCGGTGACAACGCCGATACCCGTAACGTTACTTGCGCAGTTGAGCGCAGTAGTCCTGCTCCGGCATCGCCGCCGTGTACCACACATAATCGGCCATGCCCGCCTCGGCTTCCTCGCCGACCTCGGCCAACAACACGACCACGCTACGGCCCTGCGCGCCCAGGTCAGCCAAGTGCAACGGCACACCCAGGTCCTTGCGTACGTGGTATGCGCCAGCCAATAGCAGGGCTGGCTGCGGCGCCTTCAGCAACTGCCCTGCCATTTGCCGGTCGCGCTGCTGTTGAACGGAAAGCATGGCCGGCAACTGGCTTTCCGGCAGCAAGCCGCAGTGCCCGGCCCGCACCTGTTCAAGCAACGCGGCCTTGACCCTAGGCGCATTGGACTGTGCGCCCGGTAACGACGCCGGGTGCCGGTAGGCGTGGCGCATTTGCCCAGGTGAAAGGTTGGCGGCCAGCAGCGGGATGCCGTGCTGCAAGGCCTGCGTGACCAACGGGCCGTACATCTGCCAGTCCCAACCTTCTTCCCACGCTAACGCCTTGGGCACGTCTGCGGGCAACTGTGGCTGTGCTTCAAGTTTGTCGACCAGCGGCTGCTGCTCAGGCTGCAGCATCTCCATCAACAGGCTGCCCTGAGCGCGCCGGCCCTGCAGGGCCTGCAACAACCACAACTGCAGTGCGTGGTGGTCGGGGTTGTCATGCTTCTCCCCTACCAGCACACGCGGGGCAGCGGCCAGGCGCGTGACCAGTTGTTCCGGGCTGATGAGCTGCCCGCTGGCCAGGTCCTTGATTTGCCCCAACTGCGCGTGTTCGCGCCCTTCAGTACTCTGCCAGCCAGGCAATGGCGGCAGGCTGGCCTGGCATCCGCCCAGCGCCAGCACCAGGCACAGCGATAAACCGGACAGCAGTGGATGGCGCATCGGCAATGCCTCCTAGCGGGTGATGATCAGCGGGTGGCCGCGCTCCGGATGAGCCTGTACCAGCACATCGATACCGAACACCGCCTTCAATGCCCCAGGCGTGAGCACTTCGTCGGGGGAGGCCAAGGCATGGCAGCGGCCCTGCTCAAGCAACAAAATACGGTCACAGTAGCGTGCCGCCAGGTTCAGGTCATGCAGGATCACCAGCACCGCAGCGCCTCGGTCGGCAAAGCGCCGCACCGCTTGCAGGGTCGTGTGCTGATGCAGTGGGTCGAGCATCGACGTCGGCTCATCAAGCAACAGCGTAGTCCCCTGCTCACCTGGCCACAGCTGGGCCAGCACGCGCGCCAGGTGTACCCGCTGCCGCTCACCGCCCGACAGCGCCAGGTAGCTGCGCCCCTGCAGGTGCCAGGCGTCCGCTGCACGCAAGGCTGCTTCGACGATCTCGGCGTCGCGCACCTGGCCACTGCCATGCGGCATCCGCCCCATGCCCACCACTTCCTCGACCCTGAACGAGAAGCCCAGGCTGGACACTTGCGGCAACACCGCCAGGCGCCTGGCCCGCTCCTGCCCTGCCCAATCGGCCAACGGCCGGCCCTGCAAGGTCACATGCCCTTGGCCGGGCGCCAGCTCGCCACACAGCACCCCCAGCAAGCTGCTCTTGCCCGCGCCGTTGGGGCCGAGCACGCCCACCACCTGCCCCGGGGTCAATTGCAGGTGGATGTCGTGGAGTACCTCGTTGCTTCCCCGCCGCAGGTGCAGGCCCTCGACTTGCAACATCAGCTGCGCCCTCGCATCAGCAGAAACAGGAAAAACGGCGCACCGATAAACGCAGTGACAATGCCGATCGGCAGTTCGGCTGGCGCCAGCACCAGCCGGGCCGCCAGGTCGGCAAACAGCATCAGTACGCCGCCCGCCAACAGCGAGGCCGGCAACACCACACGGTGATCAGGCCCTGCCAGCAAGCGCACCAGGTGCGGCACCACCAGCCCGATGAAGCCGATCAGCCCCGCCGCCGCCACCGCCGCGCCGACACCCAGCGCGGTACAGAACACCAATTCGCGCTTGAGCCGCTCTACCTCGATACCCAGGTGCCGCGCCTCCGACTCCCCCAGCAGCAAGGCATTCAGCGCCCGGGCGCGCCGCGGCAACCACAGCGCCACGCCGGTAGCCACCATCAACAGCGGCCACAGCCGCTCGTAACTGGCACCGTTGAGGCTGCCCAGGTTCCAGAACGTCAGGGTGCGCAAGGTGGCGTCATCGGCCAGGTAGGAGAACAGCCCCACCGCCGCGCCGCCCAGCGCGGTCATGGCCACGCCGGCCAGCAGCATCGTGGCGACATTGGTCTGGCCGTCGCGCCGCCCCAGGCGATAGACCAGCGCGGTCACCCCAAGCCCGCCAATGAAGGCGCACAGTGACAGCAGATAAGGCGCCAGCACCTCCGGCATTCCGCCAAACCAACTGCCGCCGACAATAGCCACTGCAGCGCCCATTGCCGCCCCGGCGGCGACGCCTACCAGCCCTGGGTCGGCCAACGGGTTGCGGAACAGCCCCTGCATGGCCACGCCGGACAGCGCCAGCACCGCCCCCACCGCCAGCCCCAGCAAGGTGCGCGGCAGGCGAATCTGGCCGAGGATCATTTCCGCTTGCTGCAGGCCATCACCGGCGATCGGCAGCCCCAACAAGCGCAGCCCAGCGCGCAAGGTATCGAACAGCGGCAGGCTGACCGGCCCCAGGGCCAGGGACAGCCACACCGCCAACAGGCACAGCACGCTCAGGCAGATGATCAATGTGCGTGGCTGAACGCGTTGTCTCATTGAGCGAAACTGCCCTTGGCTGCCGGGTAGAAGGTGGCGGCCAACGAGCGCAGGGTCGCTGGCAGGCGTGGCCCAAGGCCGCCAACCAGCAGCGTCGGGTCGAGCGACACCAGGCGCTGTTCAAGCACGGCGCGAGAGGCCGCCAGCGCTGGGTTTTCCTTCAGCAGCGCTTGCAGCGCCTGCTCGTCGGCCAACGCACGGTCGGAGAACACCACTACATCCGGGTCCAGCGCCGCCAGTGCCTCATTGGAGAAGTTCTTGTAGCCCTGATGCTCGGCCAGGTTGTGCGCCCCGGCCTGGCGTAGCAGCCAATCACCGGCAGTGCCTTGCCCTGCGATCAGCGGCTTGGCACCGGCATGGCCCACAAGCAGCAACACCCCGGGCGCCTTCTGGCCTGCCTGGGCGTGTTTGACCTGAGCCTGCAACGCATCCAACTGCTGACGATAGCCCGCCGCCAACGCGGTGGCTTGTGGCTCGGCACCCAGCAACTGGCCCAGGTGCTTGAGGTTCTGATCGACCGCATCCAGTTCGGCCTTGCTGGAGAACAACTCTACCCGCACACCCGCCTTGCGAATCTGCGCCAACACCGGCGGCGGGCCCATTTCTTCGGTGCCCACCAACACATCTGGGCGCAGGCTGAGAATGCCTTCGGCGGACAACTGGCGCTGATAGCCGACGCTCGGCAGCGCCTTCAGCGATGCGGGGTGCTGGCTGGTGGTATCGACACCGACCAGGCGTGATTCGCCGCCCAGCGCAGTGACCCACTCGCTCAGCGCACCACCGGCGCTGACCCATCGCTGCGGCAGTTCGGCAGCCAAGGCCTGGGTGGACAGCACAAGGCCTGCGCACAGGACGATCAGGGCAGCGGGACGGCGCATCATCGGATTTCCTTCTGAAGGCGGGCCGCGCGCCTTGTGGCGGGCGGCGGAACTGCGCACCATAGACAGCCGGGCGCATAGAATGCGGGCAATTTGATAATTATTCGCATTGAAGCGTCAAGCCATCACGTGTTTCACGAGTCGTCCTTGCCATGCACTTCCTTTGTACCTCCAGCTCATTGGCCGAGGGCCACAGCCGCGCCTTCAGCGTAGACGGCGTCGACCTGTTCGGCGTGCGCCGCCAGGGCCAGGTGTACCTCTATCGCAACCGCTGCCCACACCGCAGCATCCCACTGAACTGGGCTGCAGATGCCTTTCTCGATGACAGCGCCAGCCTGATTCACTGCGCCCATCATGGCGCTTTGTTCCTGATAGAAAGCGGCGAATGCGTGGCCGGGCCGTGCGAGGGCGACAGCCTGCAGGCCCTGGGCTGCCATGAAGACAGTCAGGGCATCTGGCTCAAGGGTTGAGCAGTACAGGTAAGGGGCGGTCGATGACGATACGTTCGGCATCCAGGTAAGTGCCGTACGCCAGCACCTCCACGCCTTCAGCCACGGCGGCGCGCAAGGCCTGGGCGTAGCCCGCGTCGATTTCCTCGGCCGGGCGCACGGCGTCGACGCCGGTCAGGTTCACGCAGTACAACTGCACCGCACGCACACCTTGGCGAGCCAACGTCGCCAGCTCACGCAGGTGCTTGGCACCGCGCTGGGTAACAGCGTCGGGGAAGGCCGCGACGGCGGTTTCGGGGTAGCCCAGGGTCACGCTCTTGACTTCGACATAGGCCGGGCCGGTGTCGAACTCCAGGCGAAAATCGATGCGGCTGCCCTCTTCGCCATACGCCACTTCACGCCTGAGTGCGGTGAAACCGGCCAGCTCGCTGATAACCCCGGCACGCAGCGCCTCTTCAACCAATGCGTTGGCGCGCCCGGTGTTCACGCAGGCCAGGCGGCCCTGGGGCGTTTCACTGATCTCCCAGGTGCCTGGCAGCTTGCGCTTGGGGTCGTTGGAGCGGCTGAACCACACCTGCCCGCCTTCGCGCATGCAATTGAGCATGGACCCAGTGTTCGGGCAATGGATGGTCATTTGCTCGCCATTGGCCAGCTCGATGTCCGCCAAAAACCGTTTGTAGCGCCGCAGTAGGCGCCCCTGCTCGAGTGGAGGAAAAAACGCCATCAGCCTTGCCAGCTCCGTAGGCCGCGGGCGATACGCTGCACGGCCTGTTCCAGGCGCGGCAGGCTCTGGGTGTAGGCAAAACGCACATGATGCCCCGCCAGGTGGCGACCAAAATCCAGGCCGGGGGTAAAGGCCACGTGCTCGGTTTCGAGGAAGTGCCGGCAGAACGCAAAGGCATCGCCGCCGAAGGCGCTGATGTCGGCGTACAAGTAGAAAGCCCCCTCGGGCTCGACGGCGATGCCAAAGCCCAGCTCGCGCAGGGCTGGCAACAGGTAGTCGCGGCGACGGGCGAACTCGGCGCGTCGCTCTTCCAGAATCGCCAGGGTTTGCGGCTGGAAGCACGCCAGCGCAGCATGCTGGGCCATGCTGGGGGCGCTGATGTACAGGTTCTGTGCAAGCTTCTCCAGGTCTGCCACCGCGCCGGGCGGCGCGACCAGCCATCCCAGGCGCCAGCCGGTCATGCCGAAATACTTCGAAAAACTATTCAGGACAAACGCCCCATCGTCCACTTCCAGCACGCTGGGCGCGTCCATGCCGTAGGTCAGCCCGTGGTAAATCTCGTCCACCACCAGGTGGCCATGGCGTTCACGGGTAGCGCGCGACAGGCTGGCCAACTCGTCACGGTTCAGTACCGTCCCGGTCGGGTTGGCTGGCGAGGCGACCAGGGCCCCGACCGTGTCTTTGTCCCAATAGCGGTCAACCAGGTCGGCGGTGAGTTGGTAGTTGACCTCAGGCCCCACCGGCACCAGCTGCGCGCCGCCTTCGACCAGGCGCAGGAAGTGGCGATTGCAGGGGTAGCCCGGGTCAGCCAGCAACCAGTGCTTGCCTGGGTCTACCAACAGGCTGCTGGCCAACAACAGTGCGCCAGAACCGCCCGGCGTAATCAGAATGCGCTCAGGATCGACATTGACGCCGTACCGCTGCCCATAGAAGCCGGCGATCGCATCGCGCAGCGCCGGCAGGCCACGGGCGGCGGTATAGCGGGTGTGGCCCGCGGCCAATGCGGCCTGGCCGGCCTCGACGATCGGCGCGGCCGTGGTGAAGTCCGGTTCGCCGATTTCCAGGTGGATCACATCATGGCCGGCCGCCTGCAGCTCGTTGGCCCGCGCCAGCAACGCCATGACGTGAAAGGGTTCGATGGCGCGGCTGCGCGCACTGTAAGGGTGGGCCATGACCTTCTCTCAATTGCGTCTAAACTGGAGATTCTACCTCTGCACGCTACCGAACGTGTGGCTCGCGCCGCTGTCCATTAGCAGGATCGGGCGGGGTAGCGCACCCCCGATCTATCTGGTAAGTTCGGCGGCTCGCAGTCGCAGGGCCGGCGGGTGCCGGAGATGGAGCATCCTGCGCATTGGATCAGATGAGTGAGAGGCGGTCTATTCATGTCCACCGTAGAAAAGCAAAAAACCAGTCAGTCCATGTACGGTGTAGAGCCCTATAAAGAAAGCAAGGGCGAGGAGTACATGGGGGAGCCCATGCGCAAGCATTTCACCAAACTTCTGGGTGCCTGGAAGCTTGAGTTGATGACGAGCGTGGATCAGACCGTGACCCACATGAAGGACGAAGCGGCCAACTTCCCAGACCCGGCCGACCGTGCCAGCCAGGAAGAAGAGTTCGCCCTGGAGCTGCGTAACCGCGATCGCGAGCGCAAGCTGATCAAGAAGATCGACAAGACCCTGCAGAAGATCCAGGACGAAGAGTACGGCTGGTGTGAGTCCTGCGGCATCGAGATCGGCCTGCGTCGCCTCGAAGCCCGCCCAACCGCCGACCTGTGCTTCGACTGCAAGGAAATCGCGGAGAAAAAGGAAAAAACAGTCGGCAAAGGCTGATCCTTTTCCCACCCAAACGGGGCGCATCTTGCGCCCCGTTTCATTTTCAGACGCACGACCGCCATGAACGACTCCAGCTACATCGGGCGCTTCGCCCCTACCCCCAGCGGCTTTCTGCATTTCGGCTCGCTGGTCGCCGCCCTCGCCTCCTGGCTCGACGCCCGCGCCGTCAACGGCCGCTGGCTGCTGCGCATGGAAGACACCGACCCGCCGCGGGAAATGCCCGGGGCCCGCGACGCTATCTTGCAGACCCTGGAGCGTTACGGCCTGGAGTGGGATGGCGAGGTGGTGTTCCAGAGCCAGCGCCATGAGGCTTATGCAGCAGTGGTCGACCGCCTGTTCAACATGGGCCTGGCCTACGCCTGCACCTGCTCGCGCAAACAGCTGGAAGGGCACAACGGCATTTACCCAGGCTTGTGCCGCAACGCCGGGCATGCACGCGAGGGCGCGGCGATCCGTCTGCGGGTGCCAGAGTTGATCTACCGGTTCACCGACCGGGTCCAGGGTGAGTTCCAGCAACACCTGGGGCGCGAGGTGGGTGATTTCGTCATCCAGCGCCGTGACGGGCTGTATGCATATCAGCTGGCAGTGGTGCTGGATGATGCCTGGCAAGGTGTTACCGATATCGTGCGTGGGGCCGACCTGCTCGACAACACACCGCGCCAGCTCTACCTGCAAGAGCTGCTGGGGTTCTCACAGCCGCGTTACCTGCATATTCCGCTGATCGTGCAGCCAGATGGGCACAAGCTGGGCAAGTCGTACCGCTCGCCGCCGCTGCAGCCGGAACATGCGACGCCTTTGCTGCTGCGCGCATTGCGGGCATTGGGGCAGGAAACGGAGCCGGAGTTGCTGCTGGCAACGCCGGCTGAAGTACTGGCAGTAGCCCGCAAGCAGTGGCGGCCAGAGGCGATTGCCCGGCAGGCCTCTGTTCCAGAGGCTGATTTGCACTGACGCAGGTCCGGCCTCTTCGCGGGCAAGCCCGCTCCCACAGGTTTGGACTGCCCCCAGAAAGTTGGACAGTTTCAGCTAGCAGCCTGAGCCCTGTAATCAACAGGGCTCAGGCCGTTAAGCCTTAGCTTGATGCGGTCATGGTTGTAGTAATG
>NZ_JABWRW010000043.1:0-16769 GCF_014269095.1 Pseudomonas sp. SWRI50
GCGTGTGCTCCCACTCGTGCTCGCAGCACCTCCGGCAGTCAGCTTGCCATTCACCGCTCTCACTCCTGATTCTAATACCCCCTCAAGACACAAGCCGGCTTGCCGGCGATGCAGGCACCGCGGTGTAGGGCACCGGCTTTGCCGGTGATCGCCGGCAAGCCAGCTCCCACAGGTCCCTACTAAATCAATTAGTTATGTGTTGGATGAGAGCGGGATTGCCCCGCAAGCACCGGCGAAGCCGGTGCCATGCAATGCGGCGCCGGATGATCACTCAAGGCACACTCACCCCAACGCTCCGCTCGGCGTCTGCCAGTTGCTGTTTACGCAGGGTGGTCAGCCGGTGATCTCGCGCCAGCCAGGTGTAGATCGCCGGCAGCACGAACAAGGTGAACAGCGTGCCGATCAACATGCCGCAGACGATCACCACACCCAGCCCAAAGCGGCTGTTGGCCCCTGCGCCACTGGCAAATAACAGCGGTATCACACCGAAGGTCATCGCCGCCGTGGTCATCAACACCGGGCGCAGGCGAATTTGCGCGGCGCGCATAATGGCCGCCGCACGGTCAAGGTTGTCGCGCACCTGAATCTCGTTGGCGAACTCCACCATCAGAATGCCGTGCTTGCTGATCAGCCCGATCAGCGTGACCAAGCCAATCTGCGTATAGATGTTCAACGTGGCCCAGCCCAGCGCCAGCGGCAGCAACGCACCGCAGATCGACAACGGTACGGTCACCAGGATGATCAGCGGGTCCACCAGGCTTTCATACTGCGCGGCCAGCACCAGGTAGATCACCACCAAGGCCGCAAGAAAGGCCCACATCAGGGCAAAGCCTTCCTGCACATACTGGCGTGACTCCGATTGCCAATCATGGCTGAAACCGGGCGGCAACTCGGCGGCAAGCTGCTGCAGAAATGCCACGGCCTTGCCCATTGAGACACCGGGCGCGGGGATGGCCTGCAGGGTGCTTGCGTTCTGCTGGTCGAATTGCAAAAGGCGGTTAGGCGCGACCTGCAGGTCTAGGCGCACCACCGTGGACAACGGCACCAGGCTGCCATCTTCGGCCCGCACGTACTGGCGATTCAGGGCCGACGGGGTCAGGCGCTGGTCCTGGATGCTTTGCGGGATCACGTCATAGGCGCGACCGAACAGGGCAAAGCGGTTCAGGTACTGCTCGCCCACCAGCACGCCCAGCGACTCGCCGATGTCCTGCATGCTGATCCCCAGGCTGGCGGCCTTGGCGCGGTCGATGCTGACCTTGACCACCGGGTTGTTGTAGTCCAGGTCGCTGTCCACCACGCTGAACAAACCGCTCTCGCGGGCGCGCTGCTTGAGCACTTCCATGGTCTGGTACAGCACCGGGTAATCCTGGGCACTGCGCAACACCATCTGTACCGGCAAGCCACCACTGGAACCTGGCAACGACGCCACCTGGAAGGCGAAGATGCTGCTGCCCTCGATGTCCGCGACCGCCTGTTGCAGCTGCGCTTGGATTTGCGCGGCAGAGCGCTCGCGCTGCTGCCATGCACTGAGGTTGATGCCACCGAAGCTGGCCGCCGTCCCGTCGGTGCCGTTGATGATCCAGGTGTCGGTGGTTTCGGGAATCGATTTCATCACCTGGTCGAGTTTGCTGGCAAAGCGCTCGACGTAGTCCAGGCTTGCCTGTTGCGGCGACTTGATTGCCGTCAGCACGGCCGCCTGGTCCTCCGGCGGTGCGAGCTCGCGCTGTGGCAACAGGTACAGCCAGGGCAGGCTTAGGCAAACCAGCAGGGCCACACCAGCACTGAGCCAGCGCCGCGCCAAGGTAAACGCCAAGGCCTGGGCATAGGCCGCTGTGAGCGCAGCGAACACCCTTTCGGCGAACTGGGCCATGGCCCCATCCTGCTGGCCGGGTTTGAGCAGCAACGAACTCATCACCGGCGACAAGGTCAGTGCAACGACACCCGAAACGATCACCGCCCCCGCCAAGGTCAAGGCAAATTCACGGAACAACGTGCCGGTCAGCCCCCCCATCAAGCCGATGGGCGCGTACACGGCGGCCAGGGTCAGGGTCATGGCGATCACCGGCCCGGCGATTTCGCGTGCACCGGCCAACGCCGCCGCCACCGGTGTCTGCCCTTCTTCGATATGACGGTGCACGTTCTCCACCACCACGATGGCATCGTCCACCACCAGGCCGATGGCCAGCACCATCGCCAGCAAGGTCAACAGGTTGAGGCTGAAGCCGAACGCCAGCATCAACCCCGCTGCACCCAGCATCGACAACGGAATGGCCACCACCGCGATCACCACGCTGCGCAGTGACCCCAGGCACAGCCAGATCACCAGCACGACGATCAGCATCGCTTCCACCAGCGTGCGCAACACTTCTTCGATCGAAGCCTCGATGAAACGCGCAGTCTCATAGGCCAGCGCCACCTTCACGCCGGGCGGGAGCGTTTGCTGGATCTGCGGCAACAATTCGCGAATGCCGTCGACGATGACCAGTGGGTTGCCCGATGGCGTGGGGAACAACCCCAAGTGCACAGCGGGTTTGCCATCCATAGTGGCACTGGTGCGGGTGGCCGCCGCGCTCAGTTCGACAGTGCCCACGTCACGCAGGCGCACAAGGTCGGTGCCGTCGTTGCGGATGATCAGGTCACGGAAGTCCTCGACGCGGGTCAGGTCGGTGTCGACCTGGATATCGGCCAGCACGAACTGCCCGCGCACCTGCCCAGGGGTGGCCTGGTAATTGTTGGCCCGCACCGCTTGGGCGACGTCGGCAGCCGTCACCCCGCGCCCGGCCATCTGCTCGCTGTCGAGCCACAGGCGCATGGCCAGGCTCTGCCCGCCGAAGGTCTGCACCTTGGCCACGCCGTCGATCCCCGAAAGCAGCGGCTCAACCACCCGCGACAGGTAGTCACTGAGTTCTGGGATGGACAGGGTCTGGCTGGAGAAGCCGACATACGCCACCGCCGTGGAGTCACCTGCAGACAGCTCCACCACCGGGTCGTAGGCTTTCTCGGGCAAGCGGTAGCGCACTTGGTTGACCTTGGCCATGGTCTCGGCCAGCGCCTGGGTCGGGTCTCGGTTGAGCAGCATGCGCAGGGTAATCAGGCTACGCCCCTGCAACGATGATGACGACATGAAGTCAACGCCCTCAACCGAAGAAACCGCCTGGCTGATCGGCTGGGTCACAAAGCCTTGCATGAGTTCGGCGGAGGCGCCGGGGTAGTCGGTACTGATGGTGATGGTCGCGCTCTCCAGCAAGGGGTACTGACGCACCGGCAACTTGCCCAGGGCGAACAGGCCCATCAGCACGATCAGGCTGCTGACCACCAGCGCCAGCACGGGGCGACGCACGAAGGTATCGGTGAAGTTCACGGTTACTGCCCCCCAGCCACGTCCAGCAGGCTGTCTTCTGCGACCTGCTCGACCTGCATGCCATCACTCAATTTCAGCTGGCCGGAAACCACCACCCTGTCGCCCGGCGCGAGGCCCGAGGTGACTTCCACGCGCCCCTGCCAGCGCTCACCGGTCGTTACCGGTACCCGGTTGACGCTGATGACGCCCTGCTGATCCTGCCTGGCAATGAACACCGTCTGCCCGTAGGCGGTGTAGGTGATCGCCGTTTCCGGCACGGCCAGCACCCTCGACGGCTGCGCGGCAGGCAGACGGACCCCGGCATACATGCCCGGCTGCAGTTGCCCATCCAGGTTCGGCAGGGCAGCCTGCACCTGAACCAGGCGTGACTTGCTGACCAGCGGATCGACCGCCACTACCCGTGCCTGAAACGCCCGCCCGCGCACAGCATCGACGGTCAGTTCCAGCAGTTGCCCGACAGTCACTTCGGGGGCCGCCTGTTCGCTGAGGGAAAAATTGACGTGCAACTGGCGTGTATCCGTCAGGCTGGCAATCGCCTCGCCAGCGCCCAGGTACTGGCCCTGGTGAACACGGCGGATACCCACATTGCCTGCAAACGGTGCGCGTATGGCTTTTTGCGCAATCAGCGCTTCGACATGCTGCAGCTCACCCGCGGCCACATCCACCGCTGTGCTCGCGTTATCCAGCAGCTCTTGCGAAACGGCATTCAGCGCGCGCAACTTACTGGCCCGCTGCGCCGCGACTTGGGCATTGCGCAGCTTCGCCCGCAGTTGCACGCGCTGGGCCTGCTCGGGCGCATCGTTGAGCTGTACCAGCAACTGCCCGGCACGCACGGCCTGCCCCGACGCGAAGGCGATGTGGGTGATGCGCCCTGCCACCTCGGCCGCGACCTGCACCTGATTGACCGCCTCCAGCTCCCCCGATGCAAAACGTTGCCGCGCCAGGTCGACTGGCTCGGCAGTGGCCAGCGCAACTTTGGTGGCTGGCCACGCCGCGGCCTGTTGGGCCGCTACCCTAGTGCCCGTCAATGCGTAGGCGCCGACCAAGGCACCGACAGCGGCGACAGTCATGGCCAGTAACATCCTTTTGTTCATGCCTTGCTCCGATCAGCGGGGTGGTTGCAGGAAAGATCGGGCAGGACTATAAGAGCTCAACTTAACTTGAGGTCAACAGGTGTGACAGCCAAATCATCCACCAACAGCACGCGGCTGCTGACTGTCGGCGAAGTCGCCAAGCGCAGTGGCGTTGCGGTATCCGCCCTGCACTTCTACGAATCCAAGGGGCTGATCGCCGGCACGCGCACCGCCGGCAACCAGCGGCGTTACCCCGCGCTGGTGTTGCGCACCATCGCCATCATCAAGGTGGCCCAGCGCACGGGTATCCCCCTCGAGGTCATCAAGCGTGCCCTGGGCCGCTACCCGCCGAACAGCAAACTCACGGCAGCGCAGTGGGGCGAGATGTCATCGGCCTGGCGAGAAGACCTGAACGCACGCATCCGCACCTTGGAAGCGTTGCGCGACAGCCTGGACAACTGCATTGGCTGCGGCTGCCTGTCGCTGGAAGACTGCCCGCTGCGCAACCCCGAGGATGTGCTGGGCAAGGACGGTGCAGGGGCGAGGATTCTAGAAAAAGAGGCCACCGCCAAGCACGTGTAAGGGATACCTGCGCGGTCGTCATGGGATGAGCCATGGCGCGATGACACTTCGCTTGCATATGACACAAGGTGTCATTAAGATCGACGTGTGTCCTCAAGCCAGCCACGGCAACCAGGACGTCATCGCCCTTATCCCGTGCAGGTACCCCACTGTGACCACGACCATGCAGACCCCCAAGGACCAGCTCGTCAAGCGTGCTCAACAGCAAATGCTGACTGCGCTGGCCGACAACACCTATACCCCGCGGCAGAAGCTCGCACTGACCTGCCGGATTCTGTTCGACGGCGGCCACGATTCGGGCCTGGCCGGGCAGATCACCGCACGCGCTGCGGAACCTGGCACCTATTACACGCAACAGCTTGGCCTGGGCTTCGACGAGATCTCGGCCTCCAACCTGCTGGTCGTGGACGAAGACCTGACGGTGCTGCAAGGCCAGGGCATGGCCAACCCCGCCAACCGCTTCCACAGCTGGCTGTACCGCGCACGCCCTGACGTCAACTGCATCATCCATACCCACCCGCTGCACAGCGCCGCCTTGTCGATGCTCGAAGTGCCGCTGGCCATCTCGCACATGGACCTCTGCCCGCTGTTCGACGATTGCGCCTTCCTCAAGGAATGGCCAGGCGTGCCGGTGGGCAATGAAGAAGGCGAGATCATCGCCAGTGCCATCGGCGACAAGCGGGCGATTCTGCTTTCCCACCATGGCCTGCTGATCGCCGGTCGATCGATCGAAGAAGCCTGCGTGCTCGCCCTGCTGTTCGAACGTGCAGCGAGGATGCAGTTGCTGGCCATGGGCGCCGGTGAAATCCGCCCCATCCCCGAAGCACTTGGCAAAGAAGCCCATGACTGGATTTCCACGCCAAAACGCCATGGCGCCGCGTTCAGCTACTACGCGCGCCGGGCCTTGCGTGCCCATGGCGAATGCCTGGGCTGATTGCAGCTGTCCCCCTTCCTGAACAACGGCAAAGGTGCCTGGTCATGTCTACACCTGTAATTCGCGGCGTCATCGGCTACACCATCACTCCCTTCGCGGCAGACGGCTCGGTCGATCTAGCCGCCCTGGGCACATCCATCGACAGCCTGATCCAGGCCGGCGTGCACGCCATCGCCCCGCTGGGCAGCACGGGCGAAGGTGCCTACCTGTCCGAGGCCGAGTGGGAAGCGGTGGTGCGCTACAGCCTCGAGAAAATCGCTGGCCGCGTACCCAGCGTGGTCAGTGTCTCTGACCTGACTACCGCACGTACCGTGCAGCGCGCCCGCCTGGCCCAGGCGTGCGGGGCCACGGCGGTGATGGTGCTGCCCATCTCCTACTGGAAGCTGACCGAGGCGGAGGTGGTCGACCACTACAAGGCGGTCGGCGCGGCAATCGACATCCCGATCATGCTGTACAACAACCCAGGCACCAGCGGCACCGACCTTTCGGTGGAGCTGATCCTGCGCATCCTCGGCGAGGTGGCCAATGTGACCATGGTCAAGGAAAGCACCGGCGACATTCAGCGCATGCACCGCCTGTACACCGCGACCGATGGCAAGGTGGCGTTCTACAACGGCTGCAACCCGCTCACCCTGGAAGCCCTGGTTGCCGGCGCCGCCGGCTGGTGCACTGCAGCGCCGAACCTGATCCCCGCGCTGAACCTGGCTTTGTGGGACGCCGTGCAGAAGGGCGAGCTGGCTGAGGCACGGGCACTGTTCTACCAACAGTACGCGTTGCTGGCGTACATCACCCAACGCGGCCTGCCCACCACCATCAAGGCCGGGCTGAAAATGCTTGGCCTGGACGTGGGGGCGCCGCGCCTGCCGCTGCAACCCCTGGATGCTGAAGGCAGTGCCTACCTGAAAGGGTTGCTGGTCTCAGCCCAGTGATTTAAAGGGGATTGTGGGAGCGCCTTGAATGCCGACCTTGTTCACTACACGGACTTTCATCAATCACATAAGCACGGAGGCCACTTGTGACAACACCTGCTCAACACCCATCGGCATCGCTTGGGCTGACCGACATCCTACACCCCGCCATCGCCGGGTTGGTTTCGGTCATCGTCAACTACGGCGGCACGTTCATCCTGGTGTTCCAGGCAGCCAAGGTCGCCGGGCTAAGCCCGGAGCTGACCTCGTCATGGGTCTGGGCGGTGTCGATCGGGGTAGGTATCACCGGGCTTGTCTTGTCCTGGTACAGCCGTGAACCCTTGATAACGGCCTGGTCCACCCCGGCTGCCGCGTTTCTGGTCACGGCACTGGCCAGCGTGCCCTATGCCGAGGCCATTGGCGCGTACCTGCTGTCCGCTGCCGGCTTCGTAGTGCTGGGCCTGACCGGGTACTTCGAAAGGCTGGTCCGGATCATCCCAGGCGGGGTCGCGGCAGGGCTGCTGGCCGGCATTCTTTTACCGTTCGGCATCGGCGCGTTTGCCGGCCTGTCGGTCGACCCGGTGCTGGCCGGGTTGCTCATCGTGGCGTACGCGGTGTTCAAACGCTTTACTGCCCGTTACGCGGTCGTAGGCATCCTCATCCTTGGCCTTGCTTACCTGCTGATCCAGGGGCAGGCCGGCCTTTCGCAACTGACGCTGGAAATCGCGACACCGGTGTTCACTGCCCCGGCCTTTACCCTCAATGCGGCCCTCAGCGTCGCGCTGCCGTTGTTCCTGATCACCCTGACCGGGCAATACATGCCCGGCATGCTGGTACTGCGCAACGACGGCTTCAAGACCAGCGCCAACCCAATTGTCGCAGTCACCGGCCTGGGCTCCTTGCTCATGGCGCCGTTCGGCTCGCACGCGTTCAACCTCGCGGCCATCACCGCCGCCATCTGCACCGGCAAGGAAGCCCATGAAGACCCGGCCAAACGCTGGATCGCGGGGATCGCCGCAGGGGTCTGCTACATCCTTGTGGGGGTATTCGGCGTCACGCTTGCCAGCGTGTTCATGGCACTCCCAGCCACCTTCATCACCACCCTCGCCGGCCTCGCGCTGCTGGGTACCATTGGCACCAGCCTGGCCAGTGCGATGGCCGACGCGAAGTCACGAGAAGCCGCGCTGATCACCTTTCTTGCAGCCGCTGCCAACATCACCCTGTTGGGTATCGGCGGGGCCTTCTGGGGCTTGGTCATCGGCCTGCTGGCCTACGCAGTGCTGAACGGGCGCGCCCCTGGGTTCAAACGTACTCAGCCGTAATCACACCATCGGGTCTGCATGCTCCACCCGCCCCGCTTCGCCAGGCCGATTGACGAACAGCACGTCCAGCGTGCTGTTGCGCAGGCCCTTCACGGGGTTCCAGTGCGCCGAGGTGTGAATGTACTTGTCGCGCAGCAGGCGCTGCTCGTCCTCGGTCAGGCCGGCGTCGGGGCGTGAACCCAAGGCAAAGCCATGCAGCTTGCGGCTGATGTCCAGCAAGTCATCGGGCAGCCGATGGGCTTCATCGTCCCCCAACTCGGCAAACGGCACCCCACCACGCACTGCCAACTCACGCATGATGCTCAGGTACACCCGGGAAAGATGGCCGGCCACGTCCCTCTCCCGATAAACCGCCGCATACACCTGCTTTTGCGCCTCGTCCGGTTTACCGCCGGCAATCGGCTGCTCCCAGGTCAGCACCCGCGGCCGCGGTTCGCCCAACTCAGCAAACGCCGATGTCAGCAAGGCGCTGGCCGCCGAGTAGGCGCGGGTGCATTCGGCTTTTGTGCGCACAGGCACCCGCTGCGACTGCGGTTTGCACAGTAGCACCTGCTCCTGCATGCACGGCAGGTAGCCCCCGCCAATGTTCGAGTGCACGCCCGGCACGACAATGTCTCCCTCGCTGCGCACCAGCGGGAAGTTATGCCGGCGCTCGTCACCGGCCACCAATTGCACCACGTGCCGCGCAATGGCCTTGCCCAGGCCCAGGCGCAAGCCGCCGTGGCGAGCGTCAGCGGGGTCGAAGTCCCCCTGCAACGGCGCGACGATGGCCGCCACGGTGTCGAACAGGCCAATGAAGTTGATGCCCACAGCACACGAGGTGCCCAACAGGTTGCTCGCGTCATCACGCAGCACATTGGCCAGGTGCCTGGCGGCAGCGGCGCCACGACTGAAGCCGAACAGGTCGAGTTCGACCCGCGCTAGCCGCGATTGCGGATACGCCAGGCACCAGCCCCGCAACTGGTCGGCAATCATTGTCACGGCCTCGGCGACGCGCGCCTCGACGCCAGTACGCCCACGCCCGGTGGCCGAGGCAAAACTGGAATCCGCCGCCCCCGCGGTGGTGCCGATGCCCTCGACATACAACTTGAGAAAGGCCATCGTGCCCGGCGCAGGGCTGCCTGGGGCTGGGTACAGCGCGTGCAGCAAGGCCACATTGCTCCAGGCATTGCCATAGCTGGTACCTGCCAGCGGCCCCGAAGCCTGGCCCGCCGCCGTGGCATTGCCCAGGTTGTTGCCGGTGCCATCAAAGAACACGCCAACGCGCAACGTCGTTGGCGCAGGGGTATCGAAGGTACTGCGGTGGGTTTGCATCATCCTGCGTCCTGCTTGCTCAAAGAGCATTAGCAAGCGCCAGGGCACAGCGGCCGACTATCAGCCGACGCCGAAGGTTGCGCAGGACTTGTCGACAAGCCCACGCCCGACGGCCTGGATAAATTTGCCAGCCGCCATTGGTCGCCACCCCCCCGGATAGATTAAAGTATCCCCCCTTGCCGAGGCAGCTGTTCCCAGCGCGCCTGCGGCCCAATACCAGGAACCGTCGCCGATGGAACACCGTGAAGCGCTGATCGCGCTGCGCACCTTTCTTTCCACCCAGATCCTAGGCCAGGAAAAGCTGGTCGAGCGGCTGTTGATCGTGCTTCTGGCCGACGGCCATATGCTGGTCGAAGGTGCCCCCGGGCTGGCAAAGACCAAAGCCATCAAAGAACTCGCCGAAGGCATCGAGGCGCAGTTCCATCGCATCCAGTTCACCCCCGACCTGCTGCCGGCCGACATTACCGGCACCGAAATCTACCGCCCAGAAACCGGCAGCTTCGTGTTCCAGCAGGGGCCGATCTTCCATAACCTGGTGCTGGCCGACGAAATCAACCGCGCCCCGGCCAAAGTCCAGTCGGCGCTGCTCGAAGCCATGGCCGAGCGCCAGGTCAGCGTGGGCCGCAGCACGTACGACCTGTCACCGCTGTTCCTGGTTATGGCCACCCAGAACCCCATCGAGCAGGAGGGTACCTACCCGCTGCCCGAAGCCCAGCTCGACCGCTTCCTGATGCACGTAAAAATCGGCTTCCCCGACGCTGCGGTGGAACGGCGCATCCTGCTGCAGGCCCGCGGCGAGGCACTGGGCGGCGAGACCAAGCCCGAGCGCCGGGTCAGCCAGCAGGCCATTTTTGCCGCGCGCAAGGAAATCCTCGGCCTGTACATGGCCGATGCCGTGGAGGAATACCTGGTGCAACTGGTCATGGCCACGCGCACGCCGGCCAAGTTCGACGCCGAACTGGCCGACTGGATCGCCTACGGCGCCAGCCCGCGTGGCTCGATCTCGCTGGACCGCTGTGCGCGTGCGCACGCCTGGCTGGCCGGGCGCGACTTCGTCAGCCCCGAGGACATCCAGGCGGTGCTGTTTGATGTGCTGCGCCACCGCATCATCCTGTCGTTCGAGGCCGAGGCTGCGGGGATCGACCAGGACCGCGTGGTCCAGCGCATCCTCGACGTCGTCGCCGTTGCCTGACCCCATGCCCACCGCGCAGTTGGCCGAACCCGGCATCCGCATCGGCCTTGCCGAGCTGATCGACATGCGCCACCGCGTGCGCGAAATCCAGCTGTTTTCCCGGCCCGGCCAGCGCAGCCCGCTGGTGGGCCTGCACCACTCCAAGCTACGCGGGCGCGGCGTGGACTTCGACCAAGTGCGCGTGTACCAGGCTGGCGACGATGTGCGCAACATCGACTGGCGGGTCACCGCCCGCACCCAGGAGCCGCACACCAAGCTGTTCCATGAAGAACGCGAGCGGCCGATCTTTATCCTGGTCGAACAGAGCCAGCGGCTGTTCTTCGGCTCGGGGCTGATGTTCAAGTCGGTGCTGGCGGCCCAGGCTGCGGCCCTGTTCGGCTGGGCGGCACTGGGCCACAACGACCGCATCGGCGGGCTGGTGTTTGGCGACAACGAGCACCACGAAATCAAACCCCGGCGCAGCAAGCAAAGCCTGCTGCAGCTGCTTAACCGCCTGGCCAAGGTCAACCAGGCGCTGCACACCGAAGCCACGCCCCAGGCCGACAGCCTGGGCCTGGCCTTGCGCCGGGCGCGTGAGGTGCTGCGCCCTGGCAGCCTGGCGATCGTCATCTGCGACGAGCGCTCGCTGACCGACCAGGTCGAACAGCACCTGGCCATGCTTTCGCGCCACTGCGACCTGCTGCTGCTGCCGGTCTCCGACCCGCTCGACCATGCCCTGCCCGCAGCCGGCCTGTTGCGCTTCGCCCAGCGCAGCGCGCAACTGGAGCTCGACACCCTCGACGCCAGCTTGCGCCAGGCTTACCGCCAGCAGGCCGAGTCACGTATCGCCCGCTGGGAACTGATGGCACAGAAGCTGCGCGTGGTGCTGATGCCGCTGAGTACGCAAAGCGAGATGATCGAGCAACTGCGCGAATACCTGAACGCCCAGCGCCCGGGGAGCAGCAAATGACCCCGCTGGACCAGTTGCAACCGCTGATTGCCCCGCCGGCAGTCGGCCTGTGGCCACCGGCACCGGGTTGGTGGGTATTGCTGGCCTTGCTGCCGCTGCTTGCCTGGAGCCTGTGGCGCGTACGCCATTGGCGCCCGCGCAAACGCCGCATCGTGCGCGCCGAGCAACCGCTCGACCCGGTACGCGTGGCCGCCCTGGCCGAACTTGCCCAGCTGCCACGCCCGTATGACGGCGCCCCGGCCGGCGCCTGGCTGCAACAGATCAATGCCCTGCTCAAGCGCCTGTGCCGCAGCCACTACCCGGGCGCCAACAGCCATACCCTCAACGGCCGCCAGTGGCTGGCGTTTCTCGACAACCGCTGCCCGGCCGCCGGCCTCACGCGTTGGATGGTGCTGGTCGAAGGCGCCTACAAGCCTGAGTGCAAGCTCGACGACAAAGCCATCGTCGGGCTTAGCCAGGCCGTCGAAACCTGGATCCGCAAGCATGTTTGAACTGGCCTGGCCGTGGATGTTCGCCCTGCTGCCGCTGCCGTGGCTGGCTCGCCTGGTGTTGCCAGCCGCCGACAGTGGCGAGCCGGTGCTCAAAGTGGGCTTCCTGAACGAGCTGGAAGGCCTGGCCGGGCGCCGGGCACGGCTCAACCTGCCCACCTGGCGCCAGCAGGCGCCCTTTGTCATCATCTGGCTGTTGCTGCTGCTGGCCGCGGCCCGCCCGCAATGGCTCGGCGACCCGGTACCGGTGGCCGCCAGCGGCCGCGACCTGCTGGTGGCGGTGGACGTGTCCGGCTCCATGGACTTCCCCGACATGCAGTGGAAGAACGACGAAATCAGCCGCCTCGACCTGGTCAAGGCGCTGCTTGGCGACTTTCTTCAGGATCGCGAAGGCGACCGGGTTGGGCTGATCCTGTTTGGCAGCCAGGCCTACCTGCAGGCGCCGCTGACCTTCGACCGGCGTACCGTGCGTACCTTCCTTGACGAAGCGCAGATCGGCATCGCCGGCAAGAACACCGCCATCGGCGATGCCATCGGCCTTGCGGTCAAGCGCCTGCGCCAACGCCCGGCACAGAGCCGCGTGCTGGTGCTGGTCACCGACGGCGCCAACAACGGTGGGCAGATCCACCCACTGACCGCCGCCCGCCTGGCCGCCCAGGAAGGCGTGCGCATCTATACCATCGGCATCGGCGCCAACCCCGAGGCCAGCGGCACGCCCGGCCTGCTGGGCCTCAACCCGAGCCTGGACCTGGACGAAGCCTCGCTCAAGGAAATTGCCGAGCTGACCCACGGCGCCTACTTCCGCGCCCACGACGGCGCCGAACTGAACGCCATCGGCGACGCCCTCGACCAGTTGGAGCCAGTGGCCCAGCAGCCAACCCAGGCGCGCACCGCCAAGGCCTTGTACGCCTGGCCATTGGCCCTGGCACTGTTGCTCAGCGTGCTGCTGGTGGTGGCCGTGCAGTGGCCAGACAACCGCTTGCAGCGCCTGCTGCGCAAACCGCGCTTTCTGCAGCCGCACCCGGAATGGCGCCAGCGCCTCAAACGCCTGCGCCTGAGGAAACGGCGATGATCGACCTGTGGCCACAATGGTTGCGCCCGCTCTGGCTGTTGGTAGTGCCACTGCTCGGCTGGTTGCTGTTCAAGCTGTGGCACCGACGCAAACGCGCCGGGCGTTGGCAGATGATCCTGCCGCCCGCGTTCCACGCCGTGCTGCTCGGGGGCGGCAGCGGCAGCACCAGCAAACTGCCTTGGGTGGCGCTGGGCCTGGCGTGGACGCTGGTGGTGCTGGCCCTGCTCGGGCCCAGCTGGCAGCGTGTGGAAGAGAGCCGGCAGCGCCCTGCCGACCCGCTGGTCATCCTGCTCGAACTGACCCCACAGATGCTCGCCGAGGACAGCCCGCCCAACCGCCTGGAGCAGGCCAGGCGCAAGGTCCTCGACCTGCTCGAACGCCGCCACGACAGCCAGACCGCGCTGATCGTCTACGCAGGGTCCGCCCACACCCTGGTGCCACTGTCCGATGACCTGGGCACCACCCGGAACCTGCTGGAGGCGATCGACCCCTCGATCATGCCCAAACCCGGCCAGCGCGCCGATCTGGCCGTGCAAAAAGGCCTGGCGCTGCTGGCCCAGAGCGGCCTGGGGCAAGGGCGCCTGCTGCTGATCGGCTCCTCGCTCAGCGCAGCGGAGCGCGAAGGCATCACGCAGGCCCTCGGCCGCCAGGGCCCGAGCCTGCTGATGCTGGGCATCGGCAGCCGAGACGGGGCACCGGTGCGACAAGCCAATGGCGAATTTCTTAAAGACGACCAAGGCGGAATTCTGCTGCCGCGCCTGGACAGCGCCAGCCTCAAGGCATTTGTCAGCGGCACCGGCGGGCGCTACCGCAGTGCCCGGGTCGACGACCTCGACCTGCGCGGCCTGGGCCTGTTCGACACCCCGCGCACTGCACGCAGCGACGGCCAGACCCTGCAATTGGACAGCTGGGCAGACCAGGGTTACTGGCTGCTCATTCCGCTGTTACTGCTGGCGGCCTGCGCCGGTCGTCGCGGCTGGCTGTTCTGCCTGCCCCTGTTGCTGGCCTTGCCGCAGCCAAGCCAGGCCTTCGAGTTCAACGACCTGTGGCTGCGCCCCGACCAGCAGGGCCAGCGCCTGCTCGAACAGAACCGCCCGGCCAGCGCCGCACGCCATTTCCAAAATCCACAGTGGCGCGGCATGGCGCTGTACCAGGCCGGCGATTACGCCGGTGCCGCCCAGGCATTCTCCCAAGGCAACACGGCAGCGGACCACTACAATCGAGGCAATGCCCTGGCCCGCAGTGGCGAGCTGGAAGCCGCCCTGGATGCCTACGAGCAGGCCCTCGAGCGCCAACCCGACCTGCAACCGGCACTGGACAACCAGGCACTGGTCCAGCAGTTGCTGCAACAGCGCGAGGCCAAGGCCGAAGAACAACCCGCCAGCAGCGAGGCCCAAGGCACACCCGGCAGCGAAACCGAAGGCAACAGCAGTTCGGCCAGTAGCCCGGCCCAGGGCACCCCTGGCAATGACGAACCCGCCAACGCCGAAGAACCCGGCGAAGGCAGCAACAACAGCCAGGCCACACCCGGCAACCAGGGGGGCGCCGACGACAACGTCACCGTGCCCCCCCAACGCCCGGTGTCGACCAACCTCGACGCCGAACAGCGTCAGGCCCTTGAACAATGGCTACGGGAGATCCCCGACAACCCGGCGGAGCTGCTGCGGCGCAAATTCTGGTATGAACAGCAATTGCATCAGGACAATCCACGATGAGTCGCTTCGGCGTCTTTCTGCTCGGTGTCTCATGGGCCTTGATGGCCCAGGCCGAGCCCATGCTGCAAGCCAGCGTCGACCGTACCCGCCTGGAGGCCGGCGAAAGCCTGGAACTGACCCTCGAAAGCCAGGACGTGACCCAGTTTGGCAAACCCGACCTGCGTGCCCTTGAGGGCGACTTCGAAGTGCGTGGCACACGCCAGCTGAACAGCCTGCACACGCTCGATGGCGAGACCCGCGCCAGCACCCGCTGGATCATCACCCTGCTGCCACGGCGCAGCGGCAGCCTGCGCATCCCGGAGCTGCAACTGGGCCAGTCGCGCAGCCAGGCCATCGACCTGCAAGTGCTGCAAGCCGATGCCAGCCGCCAGGAAAGCGCCTCCCAGGTGTTCATTGAGGCGACCCTGGACAGCAACGAGGTCTATGTTCAGGCCCAGGCCGTGCTGACCTTGCGCATCTACCATTCGGTGGCGCTGTATGACGACAGCAGCCTCAGCCCACTGCAGCTGGAAAACGCCAAGGTCGAGCCACTGGGCGAGTCGCGCACCTACGAGAAAGAAATCAACGGCGTGCGTCACGGGGTGATCGAAACCCGCTACGCCGTCTACCCGCAGCAAAGTGGCAGCCTCGAAGTGCCGGCGCTGACCTTCACCGCCACCGCGGCTGCCAGCGCCGACAACGAACAATCCGCCACGGCCGCCCCGCGTGCCGGCCGCCAGATCCAGGTCAGCTCGCTGCCCCTGCGCCTGGACGTGCGCCCAATTCCAGCGGCCTGGCCGGCCGGTGCGCCCTGGCTGCCGGCACGCAGCCTGACCCTTGAAGAACACTGGAACCCCGACCCGGGCAGCCAGCAGACGCAGATCGGTGATTCGCTCACCCGCAACATCACCTTGCGCGCCGACGGCTTGTCCAGCACCCAGCTGCCACCGCTGCCGGCCACCGAAATCACCGGCCTGCGCCGCTACCCCGACCAGCCGCTGCTGCGCAACGAAATCAACGAGCGCGGCATGACCGCCAACCGCGAAGAGCGCGAAGCGCTGGTGCCGACCCACAGCGGCGAACTGGCCTTGCCAGCGCTGGAAGTGGCCTGGTGGAACACCCGCGAAGACCACCTGGAGCACACCAGCCTGCCAGCGCGCACCCTGAGCGTGCAGGACAACCCGGCCCTGAGCGCCGACACGCCGGTCGGCGACACCCGTGCGGGCAATAGCCTGTTGTGGCCGTGGCAGCTGGCGACGCTGGTGTTTGCCCTGACCACATTGCTGGGCTTCGCCTTGTGGTGGCGTGCCCGTTCACAACCCGCGGTACTGCGCGCCGCGCAACAAGGCCCAAGCCCCCGCACGCTGCTGGACGACCTCAAGCGCGCCTGCCAGGCCAACGACCCGCAGACCACACGCCAAGCGCTGGACGCCTGGGCGCGGCAGCAGCCGGAGACCCTGGCGGAGATGGCTGCGCGGTTCGTGCCGTTGTCCGATGCGCTGGATGGGTTGAACGGGGCGTTGTACAGCGAGAGTGGGCAGTATTGGCAGGGTGAGGATTTGTGGCGCGCGATCGGGACGATTCCGCCGGCTGAGCAGGTGTTGCTGCCGTCGGGGGAGACCGGGAGCTTGCCGCCGTTGTATCCGAAATGAGGGGTGGGGTTGGGGTGCATGCCATGGGTATTTTTAGCGCCTATCAGATCGAGCGCCGCCCGCGCGGCGCATCGCGAGCAACGCTCGCTCCTACGTTTGTTTTTGGCCAATAACGCCTGTGACAGGCGCGCGCGACCGCCTTGTTTGATCGACGCGATATCGCGCCATGCGCCAAAGCGGTCGCGCGCATTTGCCCCAGGAATAACTGGCCCGAAACAAACGTAGGAG
>NZ_JABWRW010000044.1:0-15538 GCF_014269095.1 Pseudomonas sp. SWRI50
CGTGGTTTGAGCCGGGGTCGGGTTCGGCGTCAGTTGCTCGAAGTTACCGCCGGTGGCACCGGTGATGGTGGTGCTAACGGTCGAGCCGTTGTTGTAGACGTCGTTGGCCGGCGTTTGGAAATCAACGTTGCCCTGGGTCTTGCCAGCTTCGACGGTGATGGTCTGGCCGTTCGACAGGGTCACGGTTACCGGCGTCTGGGCAGGGTTGCTCAGGGTCACGGTGTAGGTGATCACGCCGCCTTCGGTGACTGACGGATTGGCAGTCAGGGTCGCGGTAGTGACGTCTACCGAATCATTGATCGTGGTTTGAGCCGGGGTCGGGTTCGGCGTCAGTTGCTCGAAGTTACCGCCGGTGGCACCGGTGATGGTGGTGCTAACGGTCGAGCCGTTGTTGTAGACGTCGTTGGCCGGGGTCTGGAAGTCAACGCTGCCCTGGGTTTTGCCAGCTTCAACGGTGATGGTCTGGCCGTTCGACAGGGTCACAGTCACCGGAGTCTGGGCAGGATTGCTCAGGGTCACGGTGTAGGTGATCACGCCGCCTTCGGTGACCGATGGATTGGCGGTCAGGGTCGCGGTGGTGACGTCTACCGAGTCATTGATCGTGGTCTGCGCCGGGGTCGGGTTCGGTGTCAGTTGCTCGAAGTCACCGCCGGTGGCACCGGTGATGGTGGTGCTAACGGTCGAGCCGTTGTTGTAGACATCATTGGCCGGCGTTTGGAAATCAACGCTGCCCTGGGTTTTGCCAGCTTCAACGGTGATGGTCTGGCCGTTCGACAGGGTCACAGTCACCGGAGTCTGGGCAGGATTGCTCAGGGTCACGGTGTAGGTGATTACGCCGCCTTCAGTCACGCTTGGCGACGCAGTCAGGGTCGCGGTAGTGACATCAACCGAGTCATTGATCGTGGTCTCGGCCGGCGCAGGGTTAGGCGTCAGTTGCTCGAAGTTACCGCCAGTAGCACCGGTGATGGTGGTGCTAACGGTCGAGCCATTGTTGTAAACGTCATTGGCCGGCGTCTGGAAATCAACACTGCCCTGGCTCTTGCCAGGCTCAATGGTGATCGTTTGGCCATTGGACAGGGTCACGGTAACCGGCGTCTGGGCAGGGTTGCTCAGGGTCACGGTGTAGGTGATCACGCCGCCTTCGGTCACCGAAGGGGTGGCGGTTAAGGTCGCCGTGGTGGTGTCGATGGTATCGGTAATCTGCGTAACCGCCGGCGTTTGCGGCAGGGTCACGATCAGACCGTTACCACCGGTGGTGCCGGTTACGGTGGTCGAAATCTGACCACCGTCGATGTACGGCGTGTCATTGGCCGGGATGGTGACGTTGACGCTACCGCTGGTCTGCCCTGCCGGAATGACGATCACTGCGCCGTTGGCCAGGGTGACGATCAGGTTGGACGTCGGCGCCTGGCCAACTGTCGCGGTGTAAACGATTACGCCACCCGCTTCGGTGATGGAAGGGGTGGCGTTGAGTACAAGGGCGGTGGAGACGTTGGTCTCCGTTGTGGGCGGAATGACCTGGTTGTTGTTGCTGGTGTCCACCGCGCCAACGTCTTCATTGTCCAGCGCTGCGGCAAAGCCCAACGGGCCGGTCGGGAAGCCGATGCTCGGGTCGACCCGGCCTGCGGTCTCCTCAAGCATGACGAAGCTGTGGCCACCGCCCAGCGCACCGCCACCGCCCGCCGCTGCCGGGCCTGCTGCGGTAGCTTCAAGCTCGGTGGTCGGGTCGACACCCGCGGCGATCGCCTGCTGCAGCTCTTCCACCGACGGTGCAGCCTGCGCAGTGGCCTGGCTCAGGTCGGCGCTGCTGTAAGGCGCATCCGCGCTCCACTGGCTGTCACGGCCCAGGTCGAGCATACGGCCGTCGGCCAACTCGAGGGTTACCGCGCCGCCTGGGCCGGTGAGGACTTCCTCACCCGCCAACAGGCGGTCACCTTCGATGAGTACACGCCGGATGCCCTCTGGGGATACCGCAATAACCTGGCCGACAATGCTTTTGACGATGGCTACAACGCTGCTCATTGGACTCTCCGTGTGACCCGATTGGGGTACTTCCCTGCCAGAGCGGCGCTCTTTAAAGCCACTTCAGGCGGAACTGTGTAGATTGATGTGTTGACGATTTTTGACGTCAAAATTCCGTCTATAACTGTTTGGAATTAACTATCTGCCAAACTATTGACCTTATACTCGCCATCCTAAACAATCGGCAATGTAATGTCACATTGATATTTGCACCTTTGCCACCCCTTCCTTTAGTACTAATCCAGTGCCCGTCGGAAGTTCGCTCATCGGTCAGATCAGGTGCCATTTTCCAGGCCCTGAAAACCTCAACCGTGATTCAGGACAACTGCGCCTTCGGGAACCCGCCAAAAATGCGTGCGTCACTGTTTACCGTTCTTCCCATCACCCTAGCCGCCACGTTCGTACAAGCACAATCCTTGCCCGAAGCCATGCAAACAGCCCTTGAGCGACACCCGGAAATCCAGGCCGGCGTGAATGCTCGCGTGGCCGCGGATTACCAGCTGCGCGCGGCCAAGGGCGGCTACTTGCCGAGGGTCGATGTAACGGCGGGCTATGGGCGCGAAGGTACCGATAGCCCGAGCACCGGTAACCGCTGGGACACACTGAACAGAGGTGAGTCAGCAATCCGTCTTCGCCAAATGGTTTTTGACGGTTTTGCCACGTCAAACGAAGTCGACCGTCAACAAGCCACCGCCAACGCCCGGGCCTACTCCCTGATGGGCACCTCCGAGCGCACCGCACTCGACGTCGCCCAGGTGTATCTGGATGTGCTGTCGCGGCGCGAGATGGTGCGCCTGGCCGAAGACAACCTGAGCAACCACGAACGTATTCTGGATCAGATCAAACTGCGCACCAGCCGCGGCGTCGGCCGCCTGGCTGACCTGGACCAGGCCGAGGCACGCCTGGCGCAGGCGCAAAACAACTTGATCACTGAGAAGACCAACCTGGCCGATGCCAGCACCAATTACCTCAGCGTCGTCGGCCAGATGCCCGATGAATTGAGCGCACCGGCGCCGTTCATCGACCTGCTGCCGGCCACGCTGGAGGAAGCCCGCACACAGTTGGTAGAAAGCAGCCCGGTGCTGCGCTCGGCCGAATCAGACGTTGCCGCCGCAGAAAAACAGTACGAGGCCGCAAAGTCGTCCTTCTACCCCCGTTTCGATGCAGAACTCGGACGAACGGCGGATAACAATATCGACGGCACAGCAGGCCATAACAACGAATGGCAGGCTATGCTGCGAATGAACTTCAACCTGTATGCTGGCGGCAGCAACAAGGCAGACCTGGAGTCCAAGTCGTACCTGTCCAACCAGGCGCTGGATATCCGCAACAATGCCTTGCGTCAGCTCAATGAAGAGTTGGGCCTGGCATGGAATGCTCAGGAGAACGCCAACGCCCAGTTGCCGATCGCCCAGCAGTACGTCGATCACAGCAACCGTGTGCGCAGCGCCTACCAACAGCAATTCAGCCTGGGCGAGCGAACCCTGCTCGACTTGCTCGACAGCGAGAATGAAACCTTCACTGCCCAGCGTCGCCTGGTGGAAGTGAAGAACATACAATTGTTTACTCAGTATCGAATCAAGGCGACCATTGGCCAACTGCTCAAGAGTCAGGGTGTCGTAGCCCCGATGGCCACCGTTGTGCAGAACGATCTGAAACCAAGGGTGAGCCTACCAGGCCTGAACTGAAGCGCACCCTGCCCCACCCACCGCAAGGATGAAGAGAGCGCCGCGTGGAATCCGAAGTCAGTCGAGTCCAACTCAGCCACGATCCACGCAGTCAGCATGACGATCCCTTGCTGGATAGTCTGCTGAGCCTGTGTGTCCTGCACCAGAAACCTGCAAGCCGGGTCATGCTGACCACCGGCCTGCCGCTGCCCGCGCAGCGCCTGAGCCCCGAGCTGCTGCCCCGTGCGGCGGCCAGGGCCGGCCTGCAGGGGCGGCTGCTGCAGCGTAAACTGGAGCAGATCCCCAGTATCGCAATGCCTGCCATGCTGTTGCTCAAGGAAGGCCGCAGCGCCGTCCTGCTGGGCTGGGAGAATGAAGACACCGCACGCCTGCTGCTCAGCGAGAGCGATGGTGGCGAGGTGCACGTCAGCCGCGAAGCGCTGCTCAGTGACTACAGCGGGCGTGTGTTCTTCGCCCAGCCGCAGCACAAGTTCGACGTCAACCACGGCAACCTCATCCCGCGCGCGAAATCCTGGTTCCGCGACACCTTGCTGCGCAGCAAATGGCTGTATATCGACGCCATCGCCGCCAGCCTGGTGATCAACCTGATCGCCTTGGCAGCGCCGCTGTTCGTCATGAACGTGTATGACCGGGTGGTGCCCAACCAGGCGACCTCGACCCTTTGGGTACTGGCCGTCGGTATCGCCGGGGCCTACTTCTTCGACCTGATCCTCAAGGGCCTGCGCGGCCTCTGCCTGGACTTGGCCGGCAAGAAGACCGACCTGATCATCTCGGCGACCTTGTTCGAACGCATTGTCGGGATGTCGATGAAGTACCGCCCGGCGCGGGTCGGCAGCTTTGCCCAGAATATCCATGAGTTCCAGGGTTTACGCGACTTCCTCGCCTCTTTGACCCTGACCAGCCTCATCGACCTGCCGTTCACGCTGCTGATCCTGATCGTCATCGCCATGATTGGCGGGCACCTGGTGTGGATCCCGATCATCGCCTTCCCGCTGGCCCTGGGCATCGGTTACGCCCTGCAACGGCCGCTGATGGCGACCATGGAGCGGACCATGGCCCTGGCCTCGGAACGCCAGTCGAGCCTGATCGAGACCCTGGCAGGCCTGGATGCGGTCAAGGTCAACAACGCCGAAAGCGAGCGCCAGTACATGTGGGAACAGACGCTCGGCACCCTCAGCCGTCTGGAACTGCGCGTGAAGGTGCTGTCGAGCCTGGCGATGAACATCACCCTGCTGATCCAGCAACTGGCTGGCGTGGCGATGATTTGCGTCGGTGTCTACATGATCATCGACGGCAACCTGAGCATGGGTGGTCTGGTCGCCTGTTACATGCTCAGCGGCCGTGCCCTTGGCCCGCTGGGGCAGCTCAATGGTTTGCTGGCCCGCTATCAGCAGGCCAAGGTGACCATGGTCTCCACCGACCACATGATGGAGCTGCCGCAGGAGCGCAACTTCGAAGAACGCCCACTGAGCCGCCGGGTGCTGCAGGGCAGCATCGAGTTCCGTGGGGTGGACTTCACCTACCCTAACCAGCAGAACCTGGCCCTCAAGAACATCAACCTGACCATTCGCCCCGGCGAGAAGGTGGGCATCATTGGCCGTAGCGGTTCGGGCAAGAGCTCGTTGGCCAAGCTGATCGTTGGCCTGTATGGATCCGACGGCGGGTCGCTGCTGGTCGATGGCGTGGATATCCGCCAGATCGACGTCAGCGAGCTACGCCACAATATCGGCTACGTGCCCCAGGACATCCAGCTGATGGCCGGCACCCTGCGCGACAACCTGGTCAGCGGCGCCCGCTACATCGAAGACGAAATGATCCTGCAGGCCGCAGAGCTGGCAGGTGTTCATGAGTTTGCCAGGCTGCACCCTGACGGCTATGAGCTGCAGGTGGGCGAGCGCGGCCAGAACCTCTCCGGCGGCCAGCGGCAGAACGTCGCCCTGGGCCGTGCATTGCTGCTCAACCCACAGATCCTGCTGCTCGACGAACCGACCAGCGCCATGGACAACACCGGTGAAGAGCGCCTCAAGCAGCGCCTGCAGGCGGTCATCGAAAACAAGACGGTGCTGCTGGTGACCCACCGCGCCTCGTTGCTGTCGCTGGTGGACCGGCTGATCGTGATCGATCGCGGGCAGATTGTCGCCGACGGCCCGAAAGCCGCGGTCATGGATGCGCTGAAGAAGGGGCAGATCAGTGTTGCATAAGCTCGATATGGGGCAATTCAAGGATGGCCTGCGGCGCTACTTCAAAGGCTCCGACTCGCTTGGCGGGCAGCCACTGCCTGAGGTCAACAAGGCGCTGATCGAGGACGCGCCACGGGTGGTTCGCCTGACCATCTGGGGTGTGATCGCGTTTTTCGTGTTCATGATCGTCTGGGCCAGCGTCGCGCCGATCGATGAGGTCACGCGCGGCGAAGGCAAGGCCATTCCGTCCTCCAAGGTGCAGAAGATCCAGAACCTTGAGGGCGGCATCATCGCCGAGATCTATGCCAAGGAAGGGCAAATCGTCGAAGTCGGCCAGCCCTTGCTGCGCCTGGACGAAACCCGCTTCGCCTCCAACGTCGGTGAAACCGAGGCCGACCGCCTGGCCATGGCGCTGCGTGTCGAACGCCTGAGTGCCGAGGTCGAAGACCGCCCGCTGAAAATCGATGAAGAACTGCGCAAGGCAGCGCCCAACCAGGCAGCCAACGAAGAGTCGCTGTACCTGAGCCGGCGCCAGCAACTGCAGGACGAAATCGGCGGCCTGCAGCAGCAGTTGGTACAGCGCCAGCAAGAGCTGCGCGAGTACACCTCCAAGCGCGCCCAGTACGCCAACAGCCTGCAACTGCTGCGTCAGGAAATCGCGATGTCCGAGCCGCTGGTGGCCCAGGGCGCGATTTCCCAGGTCGAAGTGCTGCGCCTGCGCCGTGCCGAAGTGGAGAACCGTGGCCAGATGGACTCCACCGCGCTGGCCATCCCGCGCGCCGAGGCGGCCATCCGCGAAGTGCAGAGCAAGGTCGAGGAGACCCGCGGCAAGTTCCGTAGCGAGGCGCTGACCCAGCTCAACGAGGCCCGCACCGAGCTCAACAAGGCCACTGCCACCAGCAAGGCGTTGGATGACCGGGTACACCGCACCATGGTCACCTCGCCGGTACGCGGTATCGTCAAGCAGCTGCTGGTCAACACCATCGGCGGGGTCATCCAGCCGGGTAGCGACATCGTCGAAGTGGTGCCGCTGGACGACACACTGGTCATCGAGGCGAAGATCCTGCCCAAGGACATTGCCTTCCTGCACCCTGGGCAGGAGGCGACCGTCAAGTTCACCGCCTATGACTACACCATCTACGGTGGCCTGAAGGCCAAGCTGGAACAGATCGGTGCCGACACCATCACCGATGAAGACAAGAAGACCACGTACTACCTGATCAAGTTGCGCACCGACCGCAGCCACTTGGGCACCGACGAGAAGCCGCTGCTGATCATCCCCGGGATGGTGGCGACGGTGGATATCATGACGGGCAAGAAGACCATCATGAGCTACTTGCTCAAGCCGATCATGAAGGCGCGGTCGGAAGCCTTGCGCGAGCGTTGAGTCTTACGCAATCCCGGTAGGAGCAGCCTTGTGCTGCGAAGAGGCCAGTGGCAGTACCGAGAATCTTCTGTGCTGCCGCTGGCCTCTTCGCAGCACAAGGCTGCTCCTACCCGTTCAGCGCCAGGGTGCGGGCTCACCCACCAACTGCCCCTGAATACCACCCACGCCCATTTCCCGCAGCACCAACCTTTCCCCTTCCGTCTCGACCCGTTCAGCAATCAACGGCAGGTCGATGCTGTGCGCCGCGCGCTGTATCGCTTCGATGAACAGGCGCTTGTGTTGTTCATGGTCGATGTTACGGATATAGCTACCATCGATCTTCAGGTACGCAAGGCCCAGGTGCGCCAGGTTGCCAATCATGCTGAACCGCCCGCCAAAGCGCTGCAGCGCCAGCCCGAAGCCATGCGCGTGCAGGCGCCGGGTCAGCTGTTCGAGGGCTGACTGTTCGGGCAATTGCTCTTCGCCGATCTCGAATGTCAGGCGTGGGCCCAGCGCCGCATGCTGGCTCAACAGCTCGTAGACGCGTTGCAGCGCCTTGGGGTCGGCCAAGGTTGCAGCGGACAGGTTCAGCGCCAGCACCTGATCATGAGTGCGCAGGTGGGCAAGCACCTTTTCCAGCACCAGCAGATCCAGGCGCGGCATCCAGCCAAAGCGCTCCAGCCAAGGCAAGAAGCGCCCGGCCGGCAATGCCTCGCCCTGCTCATCGTGCAAACGCGAGATCACTTTGTGGTGCAGTACCCGTTGCCCTGTGCCGCAGTCCACCACCGGCTGGAAGAACAGTTCGAATTGCCCATTGACGAAGGCCTGGTCGAGCCGCTCATGCCAGGCATGATGGCTATCACCGGCCACCGCGGCCGCACCCTGTTCAAGGCACACCCAGCCCGGCGCAGGCTGGTTTTCGGCACGCGCCAGGGCCTCGTCGGCGAGCTTCAGCAATGCCTGCGGCGCATCGCCGGGGGTAAACGGCGCAAGGCCGATGCATGCCACCGGGTCGACATCACTGGCGCCCGTCTCGTGCAGACTCTGCAGTGTCGCCTCCAGGGCCTGGGCAAGCTGTACCGCTTCTTCATGCACCATGCCCGGCGCCAGCACGGCGAACTCGCCCCCACGGCTGCGCGAGATCAGGTCTTTGGTCTCCGGGTAGCTCGCACAGGTGCGGCGCAGCTGCTCACCCACTGCCTGCAACAGCTGATCGGTGCGCTGCCCGCCCAGGCGCGCGTTAAGGCCTGCCAGGCCCTGAACCCGCAGCAACAGCAAGTAACCGGCGCGCGCCTCTTCCAGGTTGCTGACGCGCGTATTCAGTTGCATCTCGAAATAGCGGCGGTTGGACAAGCCGGTGAGACTGTCCTGGTAGGACTCTGCACGCAGCCGCTCACTGCGCTCGGCCTGCTCGGTAAACAATGCCTTGAGCTTCTCGACCATCTGGTTCATTGCCTGCACCACACGGCGCAGCTCAGGGGTGCGCGGCAGGTCTGGCAGGCTGAGGAATTCGCGCCGAGCGATGGCATGGGATTGCTCGACCATGTAATCCAGCGGCCGCAATTGCCGACGCAGCAACAAGGCGCCGAGCACCGCGCTGGCGGCACCGCACAGCAACAACCAACCCAGGCTGCCCAACGCACTCTGCCAGAGCTTGGCAATGGCGAACATCGGATGGCTGATCACCTCCACCCGCGCCGCCTGCTGCCAGCCACGGCTAACGATGGCATCCCCACCTGCGGCTTCAAGGCCGATGAGGTGGACGAACCAGGCCGGCACACCCCCTGGGTCGGGCTCGGCGTGGCGCTCCACCAGCACGGCATTGGAGCCCAGGTCGACAACCTTGATGCTCGCATAGTAGCCACTGTCGAAGATCGAGCTGACCATCAGTTCGACCATCGCCGGGTCGTCGATGTTAGGCGTCAGCGACAGCGCCAAGGCAGTGGCCGCGTCCTGGGCGTGCGAACGCAGCTGGTTGACGTACTGGCTGCGCGAGCTCTCCAGGCTGACCATGAAGCTGCCGCTGAAAGCGACCACCAGGAACAGGCAAATGGCCAACAGCAATTGTTTGAACAGTGACATCTGTGCTCCTTCAGTAAACCGGCTCGGCCGGGAACCCTTCGGCCTGCATTTTCTTCAGCAAATCCTGCCAACGTGACAGGCGCTTGGTATCGCCGACCTTCTTGTTGCCGGCGGCGCCTGTCAGCCACAAGCCCTCGCCATTGAAGGCGTACACCGGCAGCAAGTCGGGGCGCTGGCTCGCCGGCTTGATGGCATCCATCAGGCTGTCGAGCACCAACGGCTGAGCCTGTGGGCTGGCATAATAGGTCAGTACCATGTGCGCCCGGTTCTGCCGCAGCGCCTTGACGTAGGTGATGCGCAGCTTCTCGCTGGGGATGCCCATACGTCGCAGACTGAAATACTTGGCAATAGCGTAGTCCTCGCAATCACCGGCCCCCTTGATCAGGGCCTGGACCGGCGTGGCCCAGTAATCGACCTCATGCCACAAGTCGATGTCTTCGACGTAGCGCAATTGCTGGTTGAAGAAGCGATTGACCACTTGCAGCCGTTCCAGCTCACTGCCCTGTTTCTGCGTGGCCATCAGGTTCTGCCAGGCGTCGATACGCCCCTGCCCCGCGCCAAGCGGGCCATACAGCGCCTGCGACTGGCGGCTGATCTGGGAAAAATCCCAGTCCGCGTGCAAGCCGCCCAGTAGCAAGCTACCCAGCAGCGCGGCAAGGCCGACACGTCGCACAGCGGTTTTGAACATCCAGGATATCGCCACTGCGAAGACCTGTTCAGACCCGTCGAAAGCAGCGATGGTGCGGCCTGCCCGTGCAAAAAACAATGGCACCCTGCAATCACGCAGCCAATGGTCGGGCCATACTGACTTTATGGCTATCTCGTTCTATGTACCGCTTCCTTTGCCAAGCGACTTCATACACCATAGCCGCGGCCTTGGGTCGGCCGCTCCAGTGCGGTCGACGGTTTGACAAGCCCCCTTGCCTGTTACTAGTGTCATTGGATCCAACTTTTCTT
This sequence comes from Pseudomonas sp. SWRI50, assembly GCF_014269095.1. Classification (NCBI taxonomy): domain Bacteria; kingdom Pseudomonadati; phylum Pseudomonadota; class Gammaproteobacteria; order Pseudomonadales; family Pseudomonadaceae; genus Pseudomonas; species Pseudomonas sp. SWRI50. The sequence continues at coordinate 10,296 of NZ_JABWRW010000044.1, forward strand.
ATCGTCGAGGCAGACTCCGCGTGGCCGAGAAAATCAAACTGAGCAACGTGCTGGCTAGCGAACAGCTATCCCCACACATGGCACGTGCTGTTATCGAGGAGCGCCTGCGCAGCGCCATTCTTGATGGTCGTCTGCCGCCAGGTACTGCCGTGCGTCAGCAAGAGCTTGCCACCTTGTTCGGGGTCAGCCGCATGCCCGTGCGCGAGGCCTTGCGCCAGCTCGAAGCGCAATCGCTGTTGAACGTGGAGATGCACAAGGGCGCAGTGGTTGCGCCCTTGATTGGCGAAGACGCGGTGGACACCTACGCCCTGCGTGTTCTGCTCGAAAGCGAGGCCCTGCGCCAGTCCATTCCGTTGCTCGATGCCGATGACATCGCCCGCGCGCGCGGGTATATCCAGCAACTGGAAAACGAAACCCGTCACGCCGAAATCGGCCGCCTCAACCGCCTGTTCCACATGGCGCTGTACAGCAAGGCGCCGAACAAGAAGTTACTGCGCCTGATCGAGAACGAACTGAACGAAGAAGAGCGCTTTCTGCGCTTCCATCTTTCGTCGATGGGGCTGGGCAAGCTCACCCAGGACGATCACAACGCGCTGGTGGATGCGGCCAGCGACAAGCTGGTGGATGAAGCGGTCGCGGTGCTTGAGCAGCACTTGAACTCAGGGGCGCGTGTTATCAGGCAGTATCTGGATTCACAGCTAGGGCGATAACCGGTTCTGAGCGGGATAGCCGGTCGCCCGACATCAGCCTGTTGCAAAATAAACGGGCTCCGCAAACAATGAGACTAATTATCATTTATGTCCATTGAAGCCAGCGCCCCCCTCCATGCCTTCCAATGACTCCGTGCAAACGCTCTACAGTGACCACCACGGCTGGTTGCATGCCTGGCTGCGTAGCAAGCTGGGTAACGCCGCCGATGCCGCAGACCTGGCCCAGGACACGTTCGTCCGGCTGTTACAGCGTGGCGAGCAGGTACAGCTCAATACGCCAAGGGCCTTCTTGCGCACCGTGGCGCGCGGGCTGGTGATCGATCACTGGCGCCGTGAAGAATTGCACCGGGCTTACCTTGAAGCCTTGGCCCACCTGCCGGAAGCTTCGGCACCCTCGGCGGAAACCCGCGAGGTGCTGCTCGAACTGCTGGAGCGTATCGCTCGCATGCTCGATGGCCTCAAGCCAAAGGTGCGCCGCGCTTTTCTGCTGGCCCAGTGCGAAGGGCTGAAACACCAGGCGATCGCCGAGCAGATGGGTATCTCGGTGCGCACTGTGGAGCGCTACATTGCTGATGCGCTTTATCATTGCTACCTGCTGCGCTTTGAAGACGAGCGATGACAGCCGCCGCTCCCTCCGCCAAAGCGGTCAAGCAAGCCATTCAGTGGATGCTCAGGCTACGAGAAAGCGGCAATAGCCCCGTGCTGCTGCAGCAATGCGAGCAGTGGCGTAGCGCACGGCACGAGCACGAACTGGCCTGGCAACGGGTCGTTCACCTGCATCAGGACCTTGACCTGCGCGCCATCCCCGGCGCGGGGGTTGCCCTGCAGACCTTGGAAACCAGCCAGCGGCGCCTGCACCGTCGCCAGGCGCTCAAGTTGCTTGGCTGCGCCGCCATGGCGGGCTCGGCGACATGGCTGGCCAAAGACCTCGATACCGTCAGCGGATGGGCAGCGGACTACGCGACTGCCACGGGCGAACGGCGCAGCTTCCGGCTGCCCGATGGCTCGCTGATGCAACTCAACACGCACAGTGCGGTAGACCTCGCTTTCGACGATCAGCAGCGCTTGCTCCGCCTCAGATATGGGGAGCTGATGCTCACGTGCAGTGACGTACCGAACCAGGCTCGCCCTCTGCTGGTACAGACGCAAGATGGCCTGCTCGAAGGTTTCGACGGGCGCTTTGTGGTGCGCCAGGAGCGAGACTGCACGCAGGTCAGCGTCAGCCACGGCCACGTGGCGATACACCGGCCGGGGAACGGTCAAGTGCAGTGGATTGCCAGCGGCCAGCACTGGCGCCTGGACACACAGGGCGCACAACGCCTGGAGAGCGTGGCCATGGACCCAGCTGCCTGGAGCGAAGGGCTGATCGTTACCCGCGACATGCGCTTGCGCGACTTTCTTGAACAGGTGAGCCGTTATCGCCACGGCTACCTGGGTTGCAGCGATGAGATTGCCGATTTACGCCTGTCAGGTGTGTTCCGCCTCGAGGACCCTGAGCAGCTGCTGCAATTGCTTCCACAAACGCTGCCGGTGAGGATTCGTCAACGCACGCGCTGGTGGATACGTGTGGAGCAGGTTGCCTGACCTCACCCAAGCGCTGATCTTTTTGGCGGGTTTTGGGTGCCGATCCGGCTAGGACAGTAAGCATCGTCTTCTGCCCTCCCACCCTTCAACGGACTCTTTCATGCCCATCGCCTCACCACACACACGCGCGCCCAACGAGAATGATTTTCGACCTGTCTTGAATTCAGCCACTCTGCGCAAAGCAGTCCAGGCAGCTGTGTTCGGCACAGCCTTGGGCATGTCCACCCTGCCCCTCCATGCTCTGGCCGCCGAAGCGCCCCAGGTTAGCCAGCAGTACGCGATCCCGGGTGGGGAACTGAACGATGTACTCAACCAGTTTGCCCGCCAGGCGGGGATCACCCTGTCGAGCACGCCGCAGTTGACCAACGGGTTGCAGTCCAATGGCTTGCAAGGGCATTACTCGCCTGATCAGGCCCTGCGCCAACTGCTCAATGGCAGCGGCCTGGAAGCCGTCAGCCAGGGTGGGCACAGCTACGTGCTGCGGGCCCAGCCTGAAGAGGCCGCCTTGTCGTTGCCAGACACCGACGTGCGCAGTTTTACCCTGGGTAATGCCCTGGGCAGCATGGACGGCTACAACGCCACGCACAGCCAGGTGGCCACCAAGACCAGCATGCCGTTGGTGGAAACCTCACAGTCGGTTTCGGTGGTCACCCGTCAACAGATGGACGACCAGGGCTCGCAGACCGTTGCCCAGGCCATGCGCTATACGCCAGGTGTGTTGACCAACCCCTATGGCGCCACGCACCGCTACGACTATGTGGCCATGCGCGGCTTCAACGACGGCTCGGTAGACAACATCTACGTCGATGGCCTGAAATCCATGGGTGACAACGGCACCTACAGCACCATGCAAGTGGACCCGTACTTCCTTGAGCGCATCGACATCCTGAAAGGGCCGTCTTCGGTACTCTATGGCCGCAGCTCCCCAGGGGGCCTGGTGGCACTGACCACCAAAAAGCCACTGTTCACGCCATTCCATCAAGTGCAGGCCACAGTCGGCACCCAGGGCCAGCGTGGCATGGGTTTCGACTTCAGCGGCCCGGTCGATGACGACAAACGTATCGCCTATCGCCTGACAGGTTTGGCCGATAGCGCTGATACCCAGTTCGACCACAACAAGGAAGAACGCTACGCCATAGCGCCGGCTATCAGCATCGACTTCACCGAAGACACATCGCTGACGCTCCAGGCGTATCTGCAGCATGACCCCAATGGTGGGTACCACGGCGGTAACCCGGCAGACGGCATGCTGCACAAGCGCAACGGGCTGCGTCTGTCAGACCACTTCTTTGAAGGCGAGCCTGGGATCGACAACTACGAACGCACTCAGCAGTCGTTCAGCTACCAGTTCGAGCACCGTTTCAACGACGTGTTCACCGCCCGACAGAACTTCCGCTACCAGGACTCTGATGTCTCGATGGACCAGGTGTATTCGGCCGGCTGGGCAGATGCCGACAGCAATATCCTCAACCGCGCCTATACCGGCGGCGACGAGCGCCTGCACTCCTACATCATCGATAACATGCTGCAGGCAGAGTTCTTCACCGGTGCGGCCAAGCATACCTTGCTGCTTGGCACCGACTATCAACGCCGCAAAGCCGACGTGGAATGGCGCTACGGCACGGTGGATGCGCTGGATGCCGGCAACCCTCAATATGGCAATGGCAACCTGCAGGTACTCGGCGAGAACCGCTACCAGCGTCGCCTGCAGCAGACAGGGGTGTATTTGCAGGACCTGGTCGAGCTCGACCAGTGGCGCTTCTCGCTGGGGCTGCGTCAGGACTGGGTGAAGGTTTCTGAGGAAAACCGCGACAGCAACACCAAGGTCAATGACGAGCGCACCAAGTTCACCACCCGAGCAGGCGTGCTCTACTTGTTCGAGAATGGCCTGGCGCCTTATGTCAGCTACTCGGAGTCGTTCAACCCCAATACCGTGTCCGACCAGGATGGCCGCCCACTGGCGCCAACCGAGGGCACCCAGTGGGAAGCAGGTATCAAGTACCAGCCGCCAGGCAGTGACAACCTGTTCACCGCCTCGGTGTTCCGCATCGAGCAAGAGAACCTTGCCTCCAAACAACCGAACGAAGAGTTCTATCGCCCTGTGGGTGAAGTTCGCTCACAAGGGCTGGAGCTGGAGGCCCATGTTCAGCTGACTGATAACCTCAAGCTGTTGGCCGGCTACACCTTTACCGACATCGAGTACGCCAAGACGATGCCGAGCCTGGTGTCGACCCAGTTGGACAACAAGGGTAATTCGCCCACCCAGGCGCCCAAGCAGATGTTTTCGCTGTGGGCCGACTACAACTTCCGGCAGGGGGCGCTGGACGGCCTGCGACTGGGCGGCGGGATGCGCTATGTGGGGTATAGCTGGGTTGATGCGGAAAACAGCATGAAGGTGCCCTCTTACACGCTGTTTGACGCTTCGATCGGGTATGACCTGGGCAAGGTCGGCCTCACCGGGGTGGATGTGCGCCTGAATGCGAACAACCTGACCAACGAAAGCTACATCACCTCATGTGCCAGCCTGAACTACTGCTACATGGGTGAAGAGCGAAACGTAAGCGCTACAGTCAGCTATCAATTCTGACCGGAAAAGACAAAGCCCCTGTCTGCATCGCAGACAGGGGCTTTGGGTTTGAATCTTGACGATGACCTACTCTCACATGGGGAAACCCCACACTACCATCGGCGATGCATCGTTTCACTGCTGAGTTCGGGATGGGATCAGGTGGTTCCAATGCTCTATGGTCGTCAAGAAATTCTGTGTGCCGGCCCGTCTTCAAGACGTGCCCGCGAATTTCTATGGCTTCTACTTAAAGACAAAACCCCTACCTGCTTGCGCAGATAGGGGTTTTGCGAAATGAATCTTGACGATGACCTACTCTCACATGGGGAAACCCCACACTACCATCGGCGATGCATCGTTTCACTACTGAGTTCGGGATGGGA
>NZ_JABWRW010000045.1:0-13829 GCF_014269095.1 Pseudomonas sp. SWRI50
ACGCTGCCGGTAACACCGAACGGCAAGCTGGACCGCAAGGCCCTGCCGCAACCGGATGCCAGTTTGCTGCAAGGCGAATACATCGAACCCCAGACCGAAATGGAGCAGCAGGTCGCGGCTATCTGGGCCGATGTACTGAAGCTGGAGAAGGTCGGCCTCACTGACAACTTCTTCGCGCTGGGTGGCCATTCCCTGTTGGCGACTTCGGTGATCGTGCGCATTCAGGAGCAAGCCGGTGTTTCTGCCGAGCTGAAAGAGCTCTTCGAGTTCCCTGTCCTGGCTGACTTCAGCCGCCAGCTTGAAGCCAAGGCGCCCGTCATCGACGCTACCCAGGACCAGTTGGCCAAGTCCCTGGCGTTGCTCGACAGCTTGAGCACGGAAGAGCTCGATGAGCTGGTTTCCTAGCTTTTTGACTTAGCAGGGACCGTGTGGGGCCGGCCAACCGGCGCCCACACGGTAAGCGGCGCGAATTTCCATCTAAATCCTTGCCAGTGCTCAATCGTCTACCTACGGAGGAAATTGAAGAGCTGATTTCTTAGGAGATTCCCTGTGCAAGAGCTGCTCGATACGGTCGTATCGTTGTCCACCCAAAAACGTAAGGCGTTGGCAGCCTTGCTCAAGAAACAAGGCGTCAACCTGTATGGGGTCACGCCGATCTTCCCGAGGGATCCAGAAGAGCCGGTACTGCTGTCCTATGCCCAGCAGCGGCTGTGGATACTGTCACAACTGGGGGAGGTGAGTACCGCGTACAACCTCTCGTCCGTCTTGCGCTTCAAAGGGCAGTTGGACACTGCTGCCCTGCAGCGCAGCTTCGAGGCGTTGATCGCCCGTCACGAGACATTGCGCACCACCTTCCGCCTGGAAGGCGAGCAGGCCATACAAGTGGTCCATGCGCACACCCCCTTCGAATTGATGTTCGAACAGCTGGAGCAGGCCGATGACGCCAGCGTGCGTCGTCACGTCGAGCGCGAAGCCCATCTGCCCTTCGACCTGCAAACGGGCCCGCTGTTGCGGGTGAAGTTACTGGGGCTGATGCCGGGCGAGCAGGTACTGGTGCTGACCCTGCACCACATCGTATCTGACGGCTGGTCGATGCCGCTGATGATCAATGAACTGGTGCAGCTCTACCAAGGCTACAGCCAAGGGCAGGCGGTGGACCTGCCTGTGCTGCCGGTGCAGTATGCCGACTACGCCATCTGGCAGCGAAACTGGATGGAGGCCGGCGAGCAGGCGCGACAGCTCGCCTACTGGACCGAACAACTGGGTGACGAACAGCCCGTGCTGGCGCTGCCCACCGACCGGCCGCGGCCCACGACCAGCAGCTACCACGGCGCCCGCGTTACTGTGGCGATCGACAGCACGCTGGCTGGCGCGCTGAAGCAGTTGGCCCAGCAACAGGGCGCCACGCCCTTCATGGTGTTGTTGGCCAGCTTCCAGGCATTGCTGCACCGCTACAGCGGGCAGTGCGATATCCGTGTCGGTGTGCCCGTCGCCAACCGTAATCGGGTCGAGACCGAGCGGCTGATCGGCTTCTTCGTCAACACTCAAGTGCTGCGCGCAGAATTCGACCTGCAGATGACCTTTACTGCGCTGCTGCAACAGGTCAAGCAACGTGTGCTGGGTGCTCAGGCGCACCAGGACCTGCCGTTCGAGCAACTGGTAGAGGCCCTGCAGACCGAGCGCAACCTCAGTCACAGCCCTTTGTTCCAGGTGATGTACAACCACCAGACCCAGGCCAAGGGCGAGCGCCGCCGTCTGCAGGGGCTGGAGATGGAAGAATTGGCCTGGGACAGCCACACGGCCAAGTTCGACCTGACCCTGGACACCTTCGAGCATGAGCAAGGCATCAGTGCTGCGCTGACCTATGCCACTGACCTGTTCGAGGCTAAGACTATCGAACACATGGCCCGGCACTGGCTGAACCTGCTGCAGGGGATTGTTCACGAACCACAGCAGCGCGTTGTCGATCTGCCTCTGCTGGCAGAACAAGAGCAGGCCCGAATCATTCAGGACTGGAACCGCAACCCGGCGAAATTCCCCAGCGAGCACACGCTTCATCAGTTGATCGAAGCCCAGGTCGCGTTGTCGCCGGATTCACCCGCCTTGAGTTTTGCCGGCCAGACACTGAGCTACGGCGAATTGAACCGCCGCGCCAACCGCTTGGCGCACAAACTGTGCGAACTGGGTGTCGGGCCCGACGTACTGGTGGGGCTTGCCGTGGAGCGCAGCCTGGACATGGTCGTCGGCCTGCTCGGCATCCTCAAGGCGGGCGGCGCTTATGTGCCGCTGGACCCGGAATACCCCCAGGATCGCCTTGCCTACCTGTTCGAGGACAGTGGCATCGGCTTGTTGGTGACCCAAAGCCACGTGCGCGATGCCTTGCCGATTACGCCAGGCATGCAGACCGTGAACCTGGACGATAGGGCGCTGGCCGACTACAGCGAGGCAAACCTTGATCACGTGGTATCACCGCAGAACCTGGCGTATGTGATCTACACCTCGGGTTCCACGGGCAAACCCAAGGGTGCGCTGCTGGCGCACCAAAACGTGGTGCGCTTGTTCGCGGCGACCCAGGACTGGTTCCGGTTCGATGCCAGCGACGTATGGACGGTGTTCCACTCCTACGCGTTCGACTTTTCCGTGTGGGAGCTGTACGGCGCGCTGCTGTATGGCGGCAAGGCGGTCATTGTGCCGAGGGATGTGGCGCGTTCACCGCAGGATTTCCATGCGTTGTTGGTCAGCGAGCAGGTCACAGTCCTGAACCAGACGCCCTCGGCGTTTCAGCAACTGATCCCGCTGGCCTGCAACGCAGCGCAGGCTGGCAACCTGCTGGCACTGCGGCATGTGGTGTTTGGCGGTGAGGCGTTGGATGTGAGCAGCCTCAAGCCCTGGTTCGACGTTTTCGGTGACCACCAGCCGCGCCTGATCAACATGTATGGCATCACCGAGACCACGGTGCATGTGACCTATCGGCCAATCCGCCGGGATGACCTCAAACAGGTTGGCAGCAGCCCGATTGGCGAGGTGATTCCTGACCTGAGCTGGTACCTGCTGGACGGCGCCTTGAACACGATCGTGCCCGGTAGCCAGGGTGAGCTGATGATTGGCCAGGAGGGCCTGGCACGTGGCTATCACGGTCGCCCGGCGTTGACTGCAGAGCGTTTCGTACCGAACCCATTCGATAGCCACGGTGGCCGCCTGTACCGCTCGGGAGACTTGGCCCGCTATGGCGGTGATGGCGTGATCGAGTACCTGGGGCGCATCGATCACCAGGTGAAGATTCGTGGTTTCCGTATCGAGTTGGGTGAGATCGAAGCACGCCTTCAGGAGCAGGGCGCAGTGCGCCAGGGGGTGGTGGTTGCCCAGGATGGCCAGCATGGCAAACAGTTGGTGGGGTATGTGGTACCTGTCGACAGCGCGGTCCTGGACAGCCTCGAAGGCCAGGTTGTGCTGCGGGCTTCCCTGCGCGAAGCGCTCAAGGCAAGCCTGCCGGAATACATGGTGCCGACTCAGGTGCTGTTCCTCGCCAGCTTGCCGCTGACCGGCAACGGCAAGCTGGACCGCAAGGCGCTGCCGCAACCGGACGCCAGCCTGCTGCAGGGCCAGTTCACGGCGCCACAAAGTGCATTGGAGCAACGGATCGCAGTGGTCTGGGCCGATGTGCTGAAGCTGGACAAGGTGGGCCTTTACGACAACTTCTTTGAACTGGGTGGCCACTCCTTGCTGGCGACCCAGGTGATGGCTCGCCTGCAGGTTGAGCTGGGCATCAACTTGCCGCTCGCCTTGCTGTTCCAGGCCCAAAACCTGCAGGCATACGCAGCCATGATCAGTGGCTTGAATTCCAATACCGATGCAGACCTGGATGACCTCCAGGACTTCATGAGCGAGCTTGAGGCAGTTTGAGATGCAAACGGACAACAGAAACTTGGAACTGGTAAAACGCTTCATTGGCCTGCCCCTGCCGCAGCGCAAGCTCTTTCTTGAAAAGCTCGCATCGAAGGGCATGAGCCTTGCGCAGTTACCGATTCCGCAGAGCCGTGGCGGTGTCGACCCGATACCGCTTTCCTTTGCTCAGCAAAGGCAATGGTTCCTTTGGCAGCTGGAGCCGCAAAGTTCTGCCTATAACATTCCTGCTGCCTTGAAGTTCACCGGTGCACTGGACATCAGCGCTTTGCAGCGCAGTTTCGAGTCGTTGATCGCCCGCCACGAAACGCTGCGTACCACCTTCCGGCTGGAGGGTGAACAGGCGGTACAGGTCCTTCATCCGCACATGCCGTTCGCGCTGGTCGTGGAGCCTGTCGAGGCCTCCGCGACTTCTGTTCGAGCCTGCCTTGAAGCTGAGGCCCAGCTGCCCTTCGACCTGGAACATGGGCCACTGATGCGGGCCAGGCTGTTGCAGTTGGGGGCGCAAGAGCACGTGCTCACACTGACGTTGCACCACATCGTGGCTGACGGGTGGTCCTTGCCGGTGATGGTGCAAGACCTGGTCAAGCTTTATGAAGGGTTCAGCCAAGGCCGCGACGTGCAGTTGCCGGCGTTGCCGATCCAGTACGCCGACTACGCCATTTGGCAGCGGGCCTGGATGCAGGCAGGTGAACAGGACCGGCAACTTACCTACTGGAAAGCACAGTTGGGTGATGAGCAACCGGTGCTGGAGTTGCCGACTGATCGTCCTCGCCCGGCGGTCCACAGCCAACAGGGCGCACGGTTGGAAATCCCTTTGGACGGGGAACTGGTCGGTTCGCTCAAGCAATTGGCGCAGCAGCAGGGCGTGACACCGTTCATGCTGCTGCTCGCCAGCTTTCAAACGCTGCTGCACCGCTACTCAGGGCAGGCGGATATCCGCGTGGGCGTTCCGATCGCAAACCGCAACCGTGCCGAGACGGAGCGCCTGGCGGGCTTCTTCGTCAATACCCAGGTGCTGCGTGCCGAGTTCGACCTGAGCATCACCTTTACCGAGCTGCTGGAGCAAGTCAGGCAGCGTGCTTTGGGCGCGCAGGCGCATCAGGATTTGCCTTTCGAACAACTGGTCGAAGCTTTGCAGCCGGAGCGCAGCCTCAGCCACAGCCCGTTGTTCCAGGTGATGTACAACCACCAGACCGAGACCAAAAAAAGCGAAGGGCGCAACCTGCCTGGCCTGCTGATGGAGGAGTTGGCGGCTGAGAGCCATGTGGCCAAGTTCGACCTGGCACTGGACACGTTCGAGCACGAAGCGGGTATCAGCGCGGCGTTGACGTATGCGACCGATCTGTTCGACGCGGCCACCATTAAGCGCATGGCAGGGCACTGGCTCAACTTGCTCGTCAGCATCGCAGGGCAGCCGCACCAGCCTGTTGCGGGCTTGTCGATGCTGAGCCCGCAAGAGCAGCAACGCGTCATCAGCGACTGGAACAGCACGCAAGCGGATTACCCTGCCGATAAAGCTATGCACCAATTGTTCGAAGCTCAGGTGCGTGTGTCACCCGACGCCCCGGCCTTGTTGTTTGGCGAACAGGTGTTGAGTTATGCAACGCTGAACGAACGGGCCAACCAGTTGGCGCACAGGCTTCGTGAGCAGGGGGTAGGCCCGGATGTGCTGGTGGGCATCGCTATGGAGCGCAGCCCTGAAATGGTGGTTGGCCTACTGGCGATACTCAAGGCGGGTGGCGCCTATGTGCCGCTCGATCCTGAATACCCGCAGGACCGTATCGAGTACATGCTTGAGGACAGCCAGTCGGTCTTGCTGTTGTCCCAGTCGCACCTGCTTGCGCGCATGCCTGAGGAGTTCCATGCCAGGACCTTGTTGCTGGATCAGTTGTCGTTGCAGGCATACCCGGTAACCGATCCGGTCTGCCTGACCGAACCGGGCAATTTGGCCTACAGCATCTATACCTCTGGGTCCACAGGCAAACCCAAGGGTGTTCTGATCGAGCACCGCAACGTAACGGCGCTGATTGGTTGGGCACTGACGGTTTACAGCCAAGAGGACCTGTGCGGTGTGCTGGCCTCGACCTCGATCTGTTTCGACCTGTCGGTGTGGGAGCTGTTCGTCACGCTGTCGGCCGGAGGCTACGCGGTGCTTGCTGCCAACGCGCTGGAGCTGCCACACCTGGCGGCCAAAGACCGCGTACGCCTCGTCAACACCGTACCTTCGGCAATCAAGATGCTGCTTGAGACCGATGCCCTGCCGGCAACCGTTCGCACCATCAACCTTGCCGGGGAAGCGCTGAAGCAGTCGCTGGTCGACGATTTGTACGCGACCGGGCATGTGCAACAGGTTTATGACCTGTACGGCCCTTCCGAGGACACGACCTACTCCACCTTTACCCTGCGTTGCGCCAATGGCAAAGCCAACATTGGCCGGCCGATCGCCAACAGTGCGGTTTATCTGCTGAGTGAAGCGGTAATGCCGGTACCGGTAGGTGTTAACGGCGAGCTGTACATGGCCGGTGCGGGGTTGGCACGGGGTTATCTCGGCCGCCCAGGCCTGACAGCCGAACGCTTCATTCCCGACCCGTTCGATGAGCAGGGCGGCGGCAGGATGTACCGTACCGGCGACCTCGCCCGCTACCAGGAAGACGGGTTGATCGAGTATGCCGGTCGCATCGATCACCAGGTGAAGATTCGTGGCTTCCGTATCGAACTGGGTGAGATCGAGGCGCGGCTGCAGGCCCAGGAGGCCGTCCGCGAAGCGGTCCTGTTGGCTCAGGATGGCCCAAGTGGCAAGCAATTGGTGGGCTATGTGGTACCGGCCGATGATGCCGTGATGCACACACTCGAGCAGCAGTCAGCGCTGCGTGATGCGTTGCGTGGCCAGCTCAAGCAAAGCCTGCCGGAGTACATGGTCCCGGCGCAGCTTGTGTTCCTCAAAGCGTTGCCGCTGACGCCCAATGGCAAGCTGGATCGCAAGGCGCTTCCGCAGCCCGATATCAGCGTGTTCCAAGCCCAGTACCTTGAGCCTCGTACCGAACTGGAACGCAGTATTGCTGCGGTCTGGGCGGGTGTGCTGAAACTGGAAAAGGTCGGGCTGACCGATAACTTCTTCGAGTTGGGTGGCGACTCGATCATTTCCTTGCAGGTGGTCAGCCGTGCGCGCCAGGCAGGCATCCAGTTCACGCCCAAGCAATTGTTCCAATTCCAGACCGTACAAGGCTTGGCATCGGTTGCGCGGTGTGCCGATAACGTTGTCATCGACCAAGGCGCAGTCACCGGCACCTCGCCGCTGACACCTGTTCAGCACTGGTTCTTCGATCAGGCGATGCCCCAGCCTGAGCACTGGAACCAGTCGGTACTGCTGGCACCCAGCGTAAGCATCGACCCGCAGCATCTGAGTGCCGCACTGCAACACGTGCTGCAGCACCACGACGCGCTGCGCCTGGGTTTTGATCAGGCAGGCGGACGTTGGCAAGGCACGTTCAACGATGTCGATACCCAGGACGTGCTGTGGCATCGCTCGTTCAGCGACATGGACGCGCTTTTGCGCGCGGCCAGTGATGCGCAGCGCAGTTTCACGCTCGGTGGCCCCTTGATGCGGGTATTGCTGGGCACGTTGCCTGATGGTGACCAACGGCTGCTGTTGGTGGTCCATCACCTGGTCGTTGACGGTGTGTCATGGCGCGTACTGCTTGAGGATCTGCAGCAGGCCTATCTGTCAGTCTCGGCCGGCCAGCCTGTCGAATTGCCTGCCAAGACCAGCGCCTACAAGGCTTGGGCCGAACGGCTGCAGGCGTACGGCAAAAGCGCCGATCTGGCTCAGGAGCTGAGCTACTGGCACGCACAGTTGCAGCATGCTGACGACGATTTGCCCCGTGATCATCTGCAAGGCGGTAACCAGGTCAGGCACGCCGCCTACGCAAGCACCCATCTGGATGCACAGTGGACGCGCAAGCTTTTGCATGAAGCGCCCATGGCCTACCGCACCCAGATCAATGACCTGCTGCTCGCAGCGCTGGCGCGTGTGGTGGCCCGTTGGACCGGGCGGACTAACGTACTGGTGCGCCTGGAAGGGCATGGCCGTGAGGACGTGTTCGACGACCTGGACCTGACGCGCACCGTGGGTTGGTTCACCAGCATCTATCCGGTGACCTTGACCGCTCAGGCGCAACTCGACAGCTCGATCAAGGTCATCAAGGAGCAACTGCGGGCAGTCCCCAACAAGGGTATTGGATACGGGCTGCTGCGCTATCTTGGCAGCGATGACAGCCGGCAGGTGCTGGAGAGCCTGCCGCAGGGTGAAATTGTCTTCAACTACCTGGGGCAATTCGACGGCAGTTTCCAGGAGCAAGACAGCGTCTTCACGCCAGCCAAGGAGGATGGCGGGGCCAATCAAAGCGAAGAGGCACCCTTGGGCAGCCTGTTGGCACTGAACGGGCAGGTTTATGCGGGCGAGCTGAAAATGGGGTGGACCTTCAGCCGGGAACTGTTCGACGCGTCGACCATTCAGCGCTTGGCTGATGAGTATGCCCAGGAACTGAAGGCGCTGATCACCCATTGCTGCCAGGCGGCCAATCGCGGGGTCACGCCTTCGGATTTCCCGCTGGCCCGCTTGAGCCAGGCCGAACTGGACAGCCTGCCGGTACCCGCCGCCGAGATCGCCGATATCTACCCGCTGGCACCCATGCAGCAGGGCATGTTGTTCCATACGCTGTACGAGCAGTCGGCCGGCAACTACATCAACCAGCTCCGTGTAGACGTGGACGGGTTGGACGTGGAGCGCTTCAAGCATGCCTGGCAGGGCGCGCTGGGGGCGTACGATATTTTGCGAACCGGTTTCGTCTGGCAGGGAGACCTGGACCACGCGGTGCAGATCGTACGCAAGCACGTCGAGCTGCCGTTCACTGAACAGGATTGGCGCAATCAGCCAACGGCAGATCAAGCGTTGGACGCGTTGGCCGAGCGTGAGCGACAACGCGGCTTCGTGCTGGATGCAGCCCCCTTGTTGCGTCTGGTGTTGGTGCGTACCGGTGAGCAACGTCATCATCTGATCTGCACGCATCATCACATCCTGATGGATGGCTGGAGTACGTCGCGTCTGTTGGGGGAAGTGCTGCAGCGCTATGCCGGTCAGGCACTGCCGACCCAGAGCGCGCATTACCGCGAATACATCGCGTGGTTGCAGCGCCAGGATGCGGTTGCCGCTGAAACCTTCTGGAAGGAGCAATTGACGGCGCTGGAACAACCGACGCGTCTGGTGCATGCCATACGCATGGCGCCGGGTGAGCAGGCTTCGGGTCACGCAGCCTTCCACCAGGTTTTCGACCGCGAGCAGACCGCACGTGTCGAAGCGTTCGCCCGAGCTAACCGCGTCACGGTCAATACGCTGATGCAATCTGCGTGGATGCTGCTTCTGCACCGCTATACGGGGCAATCGACCGTGTGCTTCGGCGCTACGATAGCAGGGCGACCGGCTGACCTGCCCGGTGTGGAGGAACAGATCGGCTTGTTCATCAACACCTTGCCTGTGATCGGTTCCCCTCGCGTGGAGCAGACGGTGGCTGAGTGGATCAACCAGGTGCAAGCGAGCAACCTTGCCCTGCGTGAGTTCGAGCACACGCCGTTGTACGAGGTGCAGCGCTGGGCTGGCCTGGGCGGTGAGGCACTGTTCGACAACCTCTTGGTGTTCGAGAGCTATCCGGTATCCGAAGCCCTCCAGCAAGGCGCGCCGGCCGGCTTGCAGTTTGGGGAGGTGGCAAACCGGGAGCAGACCAACTACCCCCTCAGCGTGGCAATCGGGCTCGGCAATGTGCTGTCCGTCCGCTACACCCATGATCGAACGCTGTGGAGTACGCAAGCGATCCAAGGGGTCGCCAGCCACTTCGCCAATCTGCTCGAGGCGCTCGTCGACAATGCCACCACGGCACTGGGCGACCTGCCTCTGCTGGATCCGCAAGCAGCTCGCCTGATGGTCTCGGACTGGAACTGCCAAGCCGCCGTCAGCACCGATGAGCGGAGTGTCAGCCAGTTGATCGAAGCGCAGGTAGCACAGACGCCTGATGCCGTGGCAGTGCTTTTCGAGGGGCAGTCGTTGAGCTATGCCGAGCTGAACCTCAGGGCTAACCAACTGGCAGGCCGGTTGCGTGAGCTGGGTGTAGGCCCTGATGTGCTGGTCGGTATCGCCATGGCGCGCAGCCTGGAGATGGTGGTGGGGTTGCTGGCTGTGCTCAAGGCGGGCGGCGCCTATGTGCCGCTGGACCCGGACTACCCCCAGGACCGCTTGGCCTACATGCTCGAGGACAGTGATGTTCAGCTGGTGCTGACGCAGGCATCATCGGTTGCGCACGTACCGGTGCCAGCACGGATGCACTGCGTTGTCGTCGACCGACACGATGAATTTGCAGGTTACCCAGGCGAGAACCTGACGCAAACCAGCGTCGCGCAGAACCTGGCCTACGTCATTTACACCTCTGGCTCGACCGGCAAACCGAAAGGTGCAGGCGTTGATCAGCAAGCACTCTGTGGTCGCCTGCTCTGGATGCAGAACGCCTATGGCCTCAACGAGCACGATGTGGTCCTGCAAAAAACATCGTTCAGCTTTGACGTGTCCGTGTGGGAGCTGCTCTGGCCATTGACCTGTGGTGCCAAGGTGCTGCTGGCACGGCAGGGTGATCAGCGTGACCCGGCGCTTCTGATCGACCTGATTCGTGCCCACGGCGTCACGACGCTGCACTTCATTCCGTCCATGCTCAAAAGTTTCCTCGACGCGGAGCACGTTGCCCACTGCCATAGCCTGAAGCGTTTGTTCTCTGGTGGCGAGGCCATCACCCATGACCTGCTCAACAGGGCCCTGGAGTGCTTGCCGCACGTGGCAATCTACAACCGTTACGGCCCGGTCGAGGCGACGATCAATGCGACTCACAGTGAGCGTTTGAGCGTTCGGCAGGGCGACGTCGAGATCGGCAAGGCGCTGCCTGATACGCGGATCCATATCCTCGACTCGGGCCTCAATCCGGTGCCGGTTGGCGTCTGTGGAGAGCTGTACATCGGTGGTAAAGCCCTGGCACGCGGTTATCACCGCAAGGCCCAGCTCTCGGCAGAACGGTTCATCCCCGATCCGTTTGGAGCCCCGGAGGGTGAGCGCCTGTACCGCACCGGTGACCTGGCGCGCTACCGCATCGATGGGGTCGTCGAGTACGTCGGGCGTATTGACCATCAGGTGAAAATTCGCGGTTTCCGTATCGAACTCGGTGAAATCGAAGCGCGCCTGCAGGCGTTACCAGGTGTGCGTCAAGCCGTGGTATTGGCTCAGCCAGGGCCGCAGGGACACCAGTTGGTGGGTTATGTGGTGCCGACCGAGCCATCGGTGATGCAAGGCGGCTCTGATACTCAGTCGACGCTGCGTGATGCCCTGCGGGTCGAACTCAAGGCCGCACTGCCTGAATACATGGTGCCTGCACACTTGCTGTTCCTGGATCAGCTGCCGCTGTCGCCGAATGGCAAGCTGGACCGCAAAGCCCTGCCACACGCGGATGCCAGCCTGTTACAGCAGGCCTACCTCGAACCGCAAACGGACCTGCAGCGTACGATTGCAGTGATCTGGGCGGACGTATTGAAACTGGACAAGGTGGGGCTGGCCGACAACTTCTTCGAGTTGGGCGGCGACTCGATCATTTCCTTGCAAGTGGTCAGCCGGGCACGTCAGGCCGGCATTCAATTCACGCCCAAGGAGTTGTTCGAGCACCAGACGGTACAGGGGCTGGCATCGGTTGCCCGGTTGTCGGCAGGCTTGAGCATCGACCAAGGCCTGGTCGTGGGCGACATGCAGCTGACCCCGATCCAGCGTCGCTTCTTCGATGCGGATATCCCCGAGCGCCATCACTGGAACCAGTCGTTGCTGCTCACGCCGAATACCGCACTGGAAGCGGATCGACTGAATGCGGCGTTGCACGCGTTGCTTGCGCATCACGATGCGCTGCGTTTGCAGTTCGCACCGTCAGGTGGCAATTGGTCGGCCAGCTTCGGCACAGCAGCGCCGTCAACGTTGTTGTGGACCCGTACGCTGCGCGACGACGAAGCGCTGCGCGGGCTTGTCGACGAGGCGCAACGCAGCCTCGACCTGGAACAAGGGCCGTTAATGCGTGCGGTGCTCGCGTTGCTGCCTGATGGTAGCCAGCGGTTGCTGCTGGTGATCCACCACCTGGTCGTGGACGGTGTTTCATGGCGGGTATTGCTGGAAGACTTGCAACAGGCCTATGCCTCGTTGGGCTCCGGCCAAGCGCCGAGCTTGCCGGCCAAGACCAGTTCGTTCCAGGCCTGGGCCCAACGCTTGCAGGCCTATGCCAGCAGCGTCGAGCTGGCGCATGAGGTCAGCTATTGGCAAGGTAGCCTGCAAACGGCACGAGGCGCGTCGTTGCCTGTGGACCATCCGGGTGGCGAAAACCTGGTCAGGCATGCCGCCTCGGTGACGACCCGCTTGGATAAAACCTGCACCCGTCAGCTCTTGCAGGATGCGCCAGCGGCCTATCGCACGCAGATCAACGACTTGTTGCTGACCGCGCTGGCGCGGGTGCTTAGCCGCTGGATAGGGCAGCCGGACGTAGTAGTTCGTTTGGAAGGGCATGGACGGGAGGATGTGTTCGATGACCTCGATCTGACCCGCACCGTTGGATGGTTCACCAGTGTTTATCCGGTGAAATTGACCCCGAGCGCTGGCATGGCTGATTCGGTCAAAGCGATCAAAGAGCAACTGCGCGCGGTGCCTGAAAAAGGCATGGGTTATGGTGTGCTGCGCTTCCTGGGGAGTGACGAACAGCGTCAGGCACTGGCGCAGTTGCCACAGGGTGAGATTGTCTTCAACTACTTGGGCCAGTTCGACGGCAGCTTCGGCGATGAGGCAGGCCTGTTCGTTCCCGCTAAAGAGTACAGCGGTGATACCCATGACCAAGCCGCGCCACTGAGCAATCTGCTGGCAATCAACGGTCAGGTGTATGCCGGTGAGCTCAAACTTGGCTGGACCTTCAGCAGTGCGTTGTTCGATGCGTCGACGGTGCAACGCCTGGCCGACGAGTACGCTGAAGAGCTCAAGGCGTTGATTGCCCATTGCTGCGTACCCGGGCATCGCGGGTTCACCCCGTCGGACTTCCCGCTGGCACGTTTGAGCCAGGTACAGCTGGACCACCTGCCCGTGGCGGCGGCTTCGATCGCCGATGTCTATCCATTGTCGCCGATGCAGCAGGGCATGCTGTTCCACACGCTCTACGACCAACAGGCCGGCAACTACATCAACCAGTTGCGCGTCGATGTCGAGGGGCTGGATGTACTGCGCTTCAAGCAGGCCTGGCAGGCGGCGTTGGATGCGCACGACATTCTGCGCACCGGGTTTGTCTGGGAAGGGGACCTGGACCAGGCGATGCAGGTGGTCCGAAAGCAGGTGACGCTGCCGTTCAGCGAGCACGACTGGCGTGGAGCACCAGCGCTCGAAGCGGCGCTGCAAGCATTGGCCGAAGACGAGCGTCAGCGTGGTTTTGCGCTTGATGAGCCGGCGCTACTGCGCCTGGTGCTGGTCCGTATCGACGATGACCGTTACCACCTGATCTATACCAACCACCATATTTTGATGGATGGCTGGAGCACGTCGCGCCTGCTGGGCGAAGTCCTGCAGCGTTATGCTGGCCCGACGACCGGGTTCCAGGCCACGCACTATCGGGATTACATCGCCTGGCTGCAACGTCAGGATACGGCAGTTGCCCAAGCCTTCTGGCAAGCCCAGTTGGCCGCGCTCGACGAGCCGACGCGCCTGGCCCAGGCCATTGCCGGTTGCGCAGGCGATGCCGGCAGCGGCTACGGTGATCATCGCCTGGCCCTCGATGCCGAGCAGACCGCCCGCATCGAAGCCTTCGCCCGGGCTAACCGCG
>NZ_JABWRW010000046.1:0-12611 GCF_014269095.1 Pseudomonas sp. SWRI50
CTTCCTCGAATAGGCCTGATACATAGATGCAACCGGGTTCCTATGTTCAAAAGCAGCTAGACAGTGTGGGCGAGTCCATACATAGGAGCAGCCTTGTGCTGCGAAGAGGCCAGTGAAAACACCGCAGATCTTTGGTGTTTTCACTGGCCTCTTCGCAGCACAAGGCTGCTCACATACAAAGAAAAGGGCCGGGTGCTTTCACACCCGGCCCTTTTGGTTAACGCATGCCTAACCTCAGTGCTTGGCCACCTGCGAGCTTGCGCTCAGGTAGTCGAGCAGAATGCGCCCTGTCTCGGACAGGTAGGCGTCGTCTTCCGGTTTGGTGTTTTCATCTTCAGCCGGCAATGCGTCTTCATCTTCCTTCTTCAGCTCTTTGAGCGGCTCTTCACCTTTGGCCTTGCGGCGGATGTTTTCCAGGGCCAACTGCTTGCCCTCGATCTCATCGTGGCGGGCACGGCGTTCTTGCTCGTTGAGGCTGACGGTCTTCTCGTTCATCAGCTTCTGGGCCAGTGCCAGGCGGTCGCGGATGTAGGTGAACTCGGCATCCTTGACGCTGCGCGCTTCATGCTGTGCCTTGAGCTGGGTCAGGTACGGCTTGAACGGGTCGGCCGCTGGCTTGACCACCGGGCGGATGGTGTCCCACGGCATCGCCTCGGGCAGGGCGCTCTCGCCGATTTCCTTGGTGTCGATGATCGATGGGTAGTCGATGTCCGGCAGCACGCCCTGGTGCTGGGTGCTCTGCCCAGACACCCGGTAGAACTTGGCCAAGGTCAGTTTCAGCTCACCATGGTTGAGCGGTTGGATGGTCTGCACGGTGCCTTTGCCGAAGGTCTGGCCACCGACGATCAGTGCCCGGTGGTAGTCCTGCATGGCACCGGCGAAGATCTCCGAGGCCGAGGCCGACAGGCGGTTGACCAGCAGTGCCAGCGGGCCTTTGTAGAAGGCGCCCGGGTTTTCGTCCTCGAGCACGTCGACGCGGCCGTCGCTGTTGCGCACCAGCACCGTCGGGCCCTTGTCGATGAACAGGCTGGTCAGCTCGGTGGCTTCCTGCAGCGAACCGCCGCCGTTGTTGCGCAGGTCGATGACTACGCCATCGACTTTCTCTTTTTGCAGTTCGGTGAGCAGCTTCTTCACGTCGCGCGTGGTGCTCTTGTACTCCGGATCACCGGCACGGTAGGCCTTGAAGTCCAGGTAGAAGGCCGGGATCTCGATGATGCCCAGCTTGTAGTCACGGCCATCCTGCTTGAGCTTGAGCACCGACTTTTTCGCCGCCTGCTCTTCAAGCTTGACGGCTTCGCGGGTGATCGAAACGATCTTGCTGGTCTGGTCGCTCGGGGCATTGCTGGCCGGGATGACCTCCAGGCGCACCACCGAGCCTTTTGGGCCACGGATCAGCTTGACCACTTCGTCCAGGCGCCAGCCGACCACGTCGACCATTTCCTTGTTGCCCTGGGCCACGCCGATGATCTTGTCGGCCGGAGCGACCTGCTTGGTCTTGGCGGCAGGGCCTGCCGGCACCAGGCGAACGATCTTGACCTGGTCGTTGTCGCTTTGCAGTACTGCGCCGATGCCTTCGAGCGACAAGCTCATGTTGATGTCGAAGTTTTCTGCGTTGTCCGGCGACAGGTAGTTGGTGTGCGGGTCGTAGGACTGGGCGAAGGTATTGATGTAGGCCTGGAAGATATCCTCGGCACGGGTCTGGTCCAGGCGCGCCAGCTGGTTCTTGTAGCGCTTGGTCAGGGTTTCCTGGATCTGCTTGGGCTCTTTGCCGGCGATCTTCTGGCGCAGCACTTCGTCTTTGACACGCTTGCGCCACAGGTCGTCGAGTTCGGCCTGGTTCTTCATCCACGGGGCGTCCTTGCGGTCGATCAGCAAGGTTTCCTTGGTGGTGAAGTCGATCTTGTCGACGCCTTTGTTCAGCTCGGCCAGGGCAAAGTCCAGGCGCTGTTTGACGCGGTCAAGGTAGCGTTTGTAGATGGTGAAGCCCGGGTCGAGGTTGCCGCTTTTGAGGAAGTCGTCGAACTGTGTCTTCCACTTGTCGAACTCTGCGATGTCGGCCGCGGTGAAGTAGCTGCGCGCAGGGTCCAGCAGCTTGATGTAGCTGTCGTAGATGATCACCGAGCGGGCGTCATCGAGCGGTGGCTTGCTGTAGTGGTGGCGCTTGAGCAGTTCCACCACATTAAGGCTGGCGACGATCTCGTCGCGGTCCGGCTGCAGGCTGTCCCACTTGTTGGCGGCCGCCGCATTGCCGCCGAGCGTAAGGCTGCCGAGGCCAATCATCAGGGCCAGGGCGGTGCTTGGGAGGAAATGCTTCATGCTGATTCGACGTGGAGGCAATTGATCACGCATAGTAGGCCGTCTTTTCCGTTGCCGGTTCCATGGAGCCGGACAAATACTGCAAAAAGCCCGGGGCGAGGGTTCCCCAGGCTCAGTCATGATTCAACTATGGAGGCACTGTGAAGGCATTGCAAGGCGAAGACGGACATGTGGAGTGGGTCGAGGCCGAGCGCCCGGCCCTTGACGCGGGCCAAGTACGCATTCGCGTGGCTGCTGCGGGGCTGAACCGCGCCGACCTGTTGCAAATGAAGGGGCTGTACCCGCCACCGCCTGGCGCCAGCCCTTATATGGGCCTGGAGTGCGCCGGCATTATCGAAGAAGTTGGGCCGGGCGCCGATTGGCGTGTGGGCGAGCGGGTGTGTGCGCTGCTGGCCAGTGGTGCGATGGCTGAAGAAGTGGTGGTCGATGCCCGCCATGTGCTGCCGGTACCTGAAGGCCTGAGCTTGCACGAAGCGGCGGCACTGCCTGAGGTGTACGCCACGGCGTGGTTGAACATCTTCCAGTTGGGCGCCGTCAAAGCCGGCGAGAAAGTGCTGGTACACGCAGGGGCCAGCGGCGTGGGTTCGGCGGCGATCCAGTTGTGCAAGGCGTTTGGCAACCCGGTGTATGTGAGTGTTGGCTCGCAGGATCGCCTGGCCTACTGCGAAGCGCTGGGTGCTGCCGGTGGTGTGGTGCGTAACGAGAACCTCGATGCGCTGGAAGGCGTTGGGCCGTTCGACGTGATTCTCGACCCGGTGGGTGCCAGTTATGGCGAACTCAACCTCAAACTGCTGGCGCGTGACGGGCGATGGGTGATCATCGGCCTGATGGGCGGACGAAAGTTCGAGCTGGACCTGGCACAGGTGCTGGGTAAGCGCCTGGAAATCACCGGCTCAACGCTGCGCAACCGTGACGATGGCTTCAAGGCCGAGTTGCTGCGTGAGTTGCTGCAGCAGGTGTGGCCGCTGTTCGCCGAAGGGCGGTTGTCGGCGCAGTTGGTGGATACCTACCCGGTGGAATTTGCCCAGGCGGCGTATGCCGAGCTTGAGACTAACCAAGTGTCGGGCAAGCTGGTGATGGTGATCGATCCGAGCCTGGTGTAAGCAGGCCCGGCCTCTTCGCGGGGCAAGCCCGCTCCTACAGGTAAATCACTGATCCTGAGCCTGTGATATTCCTGTGGGAGCGGGCTTGTCCCGCGAAGCGGCCAGTATGTTCAGCGCCAAGTCAGAATCGGCCAGCCATTGATCTCGGCATGCTCGCGCAACACCGCATCTGGGTTCACCACAAACGGATGGTCCACCTTCAACAACAACGGCAGATCGTTCCGCGAATCGGAATAGAAACTCGCCCCTTCCAGGTTCTCCTGCTCCTGATCCAGCCACTCCAGCAACCGGGTGATCTTGCCTTCACGGTAGGTCAGCACCCCATGGGTCTTGCCGGTGTACACCCCATTCACCGCCTCCAGCTCGATCGCCAGGTACTCGTCCACGCCCAACCGCGCCGCAATCGGCCCGACCAAGTGCGTACCCGAGGCGGAAATGATCAGGATACGGTCGCCACGCTTGCGATGCTCAGCGATGCAGCGGCAGGCGTCGCCGAAAATGATCGGCTCGATAACGTCCTCCACCCACGGCTCCACCAGGTGCTCAACCTCTTCCAGGGTGCGCCCGGCAATCGGCTCCAGGCTAAAGGCCATGTAGTCCTCCATCGCCAGGTGGCCCTTGCCATAGGCCTCCATCAATTCATGGTCGCGACGCAGGAAGTCCTTGCCGTCGACCCAGCCCAGCCGGGCCATCTGCTCGCTCCACAGTGACGCGCAGTCGCCGTGGATCAGGGTTTCGTCCAGATCGAAAATTGCCAGTGCCATTGTGTTGAATCTCCTTAAGCCACTTCCCGCAGCGCCGTGGGGTCGATCGACAAGGATACCCGCTGGCCGTCCGGATGCAGGTCGGCAGACGAGCGGTTGAGCACGTCGACTACCAGCTCCACCTCACGCACCCGCACCCGGTAACGGATGACGTTGCCCAGCAGGCTGTGGCTGCGCACTTCACCGTCCAGTTCGCCATTCAGGCCCAGGGTGATGGATTCGGGGCGAATGGCCAGGCGGCTGGCCACCGGGCGTTGCAGCAGGCGGCTGGCGCTTTCCGGGTCGAGCAGGTTGTAGTTGCCGATAAAGCCCGCAGCAAACAGGTCCACGGGGGCGGTGTAGAGGGTTTCGGCATCGCCGCTCTGGACGATGCGGCCCTGGTTCATCAGGAAGATGCGGTCTGACATCGTCAGGGCCTCTTCCTGGTCGTGGGTGACGAAGATGGTGGTCAGCCCCAGTTCACGCTGGATCGCGCGGATCTGCTCGCGCAGGTGCTTGCGAATGCGCGCATCCAGCGCCGACAGCGGCTCGTCGAGCAGCAGCAGGCGCGGGCGGGTCACCAGTGAACGGGCCAGGGCCACGCGCTGGCACTGGCCACCCGACAGCTGGTGCGGATAGCGCCCGGCGAAGCTGCCCAGCTCCACCAGGTCGAGCACCTCACGCACCCGCGCCTGGCTCTCGTCGGCCTTGACCTTTTGCATGCGCAGGCCAAAGGCAACGTTCTGTTCCACGGTCATGTTGGGGAACAGCGCGTAGCTCTGGAACACCATGCCGATGCCGCGCTTCTGCGGGCTCAGTGGCACGATGTCCTGGCCATCGAGCAGGATGCGCCCCCCGTCCACCGGGGTTAGCCCGGCGATGCAGCGCAGCAGGGTGGACTTGCCGCAGCCGGAAGGGCCGAGCAGGGTGACGAACTCGCCGCGTTCGATCTGGCAGTCAATGTTTTCGAAAACCGGTGTGCCGGCATAGCGTTTGTGCAGTTGCTGTACGCTGACGAAGCTCATGTCAGGTCTTGTCCTTGTTCAGGCGGTTGGCGACCCAGGTGAGTACCAGCACGAAGGCGAAGTAGGAGATCACCAGCGCGCTGTTGAAGTGGCCGCTGCTGTTGCGCATGTTGTTCAGGTAAACCTGCAGCGTCTCGTAGCGGGTGCCGACCAGCAGGTTGGCGAACACGAACTCGCCGAACAGGAACGAGAACGACAGCAGCAGGGCCACCATCAGGCCTTTGCGCAGGTTCGGCAGCACCACCAGAAACGCCGCTTGCCAGGTGCTGGCCCCGAGCAGTTGGGCGGCGTCCATCAGGTCGCGCAGGTTGATCGCCTGCAGGTTGTTGGTGATTGCCCGGTACATGAACGGGAGGGCGATGGTGAAATAGCAGCCGATCAGAATCCACGGGGTGCCGACCATGGCCATGGGCCCGCTGCCATACAGCTGCAGCAACCCTACGGCGGACACCACCGGCGGCACCGCGAACGGCAGCAGGATGAGGATGTTCATCAGTGCGTCGAGCTTGGGGAAGTGGTAGTGCACCACGAACAGCAGCGGCAGGATCAGCACCACCGACAGTATCAGTGCGCCCACGCACACCAGCAGCGACTGGCCGAACGCCGCCAGAAAGCGCGGCTCGCTCCACAGCGCCACGTACCACTTCAGGGTCAGGCCGCTGGGCAGCAGGCTGGCCGACCAGCTGGTGGCCACGGAGTAGAGCAGGGTGCCGGCCAGCGGCAGCAGCAAAATCAGGAACAGCAGGTACACCACCAGGCGGTGGTAGAGGCTGCTGGCGTTTGTTTCAGCGCGCATGGTAGCTCCTTTTCAGCAGCCATTGATGGACCACCGTGACCAGCGTCATCAGCCCCACCAGCACCATGGCCAGGGCACTCGCAAGGTTAGGGTCGAGGCTGATGTCACCGGCCACCAGGCCAGCGATGCGGATCGGCAGCACGTTGAAGTTGCCGGTGGTCAACGCATACACCGTTGCATAGGCGCCCAGGGCATTGGCCAAGAGGATGACGAAGGTGCCGAGCAACGCCGGGGTCAGCACCGGCAGGCCGATATGGCGCCAGAACTGCCAGTGGTTGGCGCCGAGCAGGGCGGCCGACTCACGCCAGTCTTCACGCAAGGCATCGAACGCCGGGTACAGCAACAGCACGCCCAAGGGGATTTGGAAGTAGGTGTACACCAGGATCAGCCCGCTTTTGGAGTAGATGCTGAAGTCTTCCAGCAGGCCGATCTGTTTAAGCAGCAGGGTCAGTGCGCCGTTGAAACCCAGCAGGATGATGAAGGCGAAGGCCAGTGGCACGCCGGCGAAGTTGCTGGTCATGTTGGCGAAGGCACTGACGAAGTCGCGCAGCCGCGAATCCACCTGGCGCAGCGAGTACGCCCCGAGGGTAGCGATGACGATACCGAACAGGCTCGACCAGAAGCTGATCTCCAGGCTGCGTTGCAAGGCCTGCAGGTAGAACTTCGAGGCGAACACCTTGCTGAAGTTTTCCAACCCCCAGCCCGCCTCGGACTGCACGCTGTTGATCGCCACCCAGGCCAGCGGGGCGATCTGGAAGATGATGAAGAACACGGCGAATGGCAGCAGGCAGAGCAGGGCAAGGTAACGGCCGCGATGGCTGGCATTCACTTGAGCAGCTCCCGGCACACGGTCTTGTCGTGGGCCACGCCAAGCAGCTCGCAGATGGTGCCGCACAACTCGGTTTGCAGCGGCTTGGCAGCAGGGTCGAGGCTGAAGCCATCACCAAAGACAAACAGCGGGACCTCGCGTTCCTCGGCCAGCAGGCCATTGTGCGAGCGGTCGTTGTTCATGCCGTGGTCGGCGGTGACCAGCACCTGATAACCCTCTTCGAGCCAGCGCGGCAGGTAGTCGGCCAAGAGGATGTCAGCGCTGCGTGCCGCGTTGCGGTACTGGCTGCTGTCCAGGCCATGGCGGTGGCCGACGTCGTCGATGCTCATCGGGTGCACCAGCAGGAAGTTCGGCGCATGCCGGCGGCGCAGGTATTCGGCGTCGGCCAGCAGGTGTGAATCGGGGTAGCGGTCGTCCCAGTAGAACAGGCCGTGCTGGATCGGCAGCTTCGGCGCATGGGTGTGGCGGTCGCGCTGCGCATCGAACGGCGAGCGGTTGTACAGCTCGCTCATCCAGTGATAGGCCGCCGCCGCAGTACCCAGCCCCGCTTCGCGGGCGTAGTGGAACACGCTGCGCTGGTTGGACAGGCGGTTGACATTGTTGTGCACGATGCCGCTGTCGATCGGCGTGACGCCGGTGAGGATGCATTCGTACAGCGGGCGTGACAGCGACGGTAGCTCGCATTCCACGCGGTACAGGGCGGCGCGATCGGCCTCGACGTAGGCGTGCAGGTGGCCCATGGCATGGTGGGCAACCTGGTGGTTGAGGCCGTCGAGCAGGACCAGGATGACGTTGTGTTGCATGGTGGCTCCGCTGGGGTATCAGTCATTACCGCGTCGTCCCATTCGCGGGGCAAGCCCGCTCCCACAGGTACAGCACAGCAACGGCACCTGTGCTGTACCTGTGGGAGCGGGCTTGCCCCGCGAAGAGGCCGGATCAGGCACTAGAAAATCCAGGCCGTTATTCCATGTTGATGATCACTTGCTCCTGCCACTTCTGCGGCAGTGCCTTCGAGGTCGCTTCCCAAGCAGCGGCATCCTTGATCGGCTGGGCAGCACCATATTGCTCATTGGGCAGCAGCTTGGCCTGCACATCGGCCGGCAGCTTCAGGTGCTCGGCGCGGATCGGCCGGGCGTGACCGATGGCAAGGTTAGTCTGCCCGGCATCGCTGAAGATGTACTCACGCGCCAGCTTGGCTGCGTTCGGGTGCTTGGCGTACTTGTTGATGATGGTGGTATAGCCCGAGATCACCGAACCGTCCGAGGGGATCAGCACTTCGAAGCGCTTGGGGTCGATCTGCTCGCGGTAGCTCAGGCCGTTGAAGTCCCACACCACACCCACTTCCACTTCACCTTTTTCCAGGGTCTGGATGGTGGGGTTGGCGAGCGACAGGCGCTTCTGCTGGGCCAGCTTGGTGAACAGTTGCAGGCCTGGCTCGATGTTGCTTTCGCTGCCTTTATAGGCGATGGCTGCGGCCAGTACACCGTTGGCGGCCTGGGCCGCGGTGCCGACATCGCCGATGGCAACCTTGTACTTGCCTTTCTCCAGGTCATGCCAGGTTTTCGGGCGTTCTTCTTCTTTCACCAGGTCCTTGTTGATGATGAAGGCGATGGTGCCGGTATAGGCCAGCGCCCAATGCCCGTCCTTGTCCTTGGCCCATGCGGGTACCTGGTCCCAGGTGCTCGGCTTGTACGGTTGGCTCACGCCCTTGGTCACGGCAATCGGGCCAAAGGCGGCGCCGACGTCGCCGATGTCGGCACTGGCGTTGTCTTTCTCGGCCTCGAATTTGGCGATTTCCTGGGCCGAACTCATGTCGGTGTCGCTGTGCTTGAGGCCATATTTATTGGCCAGGTCCTCCCAGGTGCCTTTCCAGTTGGCCCAGGCATCGGGCATGCCCACGCTGTTGACGGTGCCTTCCTTGCGGGCGGCGTCTTCCAGGGCCTTGAGGTCGGTGCCGGCGGCCATGGCCGTGGTACACAGGGCGATGGCCGAACCGAGCAGTGACGCCATGAAGAACTTTTTCATCCGAAGCTCCTTGGGTGGGTGCCTGTTGCGATCGTTGTCGTGAATGAGGCAGTTGTCAGCGACCTTTGGTCTAGGTCAGCAAACCTTGAGCCAAGGTAGGCCGCTTGCGTGACAGTTTGATGTAGGGGGAGGCTTCAACCGGGGGTTCCGGCTGCCTGAAAATACAGCGTAGACCAGATCGCAGGCCCTGATTTAGCGGGCTTGGCCCGAAACTGGCAAAGCCCGTGTGGTGCCTTTGTCACAGGATGTTCATCAGCCCTGCCTAGGCTTGCACTACTCTCCAATTGCCCCGTCATGGGGCTGGCCTAGTCCAGATAGGTAACCTTTGATGCAACCGATGCCCCCGCGTGCGGTAACAGCCATCTGCCACGCCCTGCAGGAGCAGATCGAACACGGCCTGCTGGCGCCGGGTGGCAAGCTGCCGGCCGAGCGCAAGCTCAGCGAGGTGTTCGACACCACGCGCATCACCCTGCGCGAGGCCTTGGCACAGCTGGAGGCCCAGGGGCTGATCTACCGGGAAGAGCGGCGCGGCTGGTTCGTCGCGCCCCAGCGGCTGACCTATGACCTGATCGAGCGTAGTCACTTTCATGCGATGGTGCGTGACCAGGGGCGGGTGCCGAGTACCGAGCTGTTGTCGGCTCGGCTGCAGCCGGCTTCTGCCGTTGTCTGCGCGCGGCTGCAACTGCCGGCGTTGTCCAGTGTGGTGCGAATCTGCCGGCTGCGGCGTATCGATGGGCGGGCGGTGCTGTATGCCGAGCACTACCTGAACCCGCGGTATTTCCCGGGCATTCTCGAACAGGACCTGGCGCAGTCGCTGACCGAGATTTATGGGCGGGTATACGGCATCGGCTATGGGCAGGTGTGCTTCGAGATTCTGCCGACGGCGTTGCCGATCGAGGCAGCGGCCGCGTTGAAGGTGTCGGTCGGCAGCCCGGGGCTACACATCACCCGGGTCAACAGTGACCAGCAGGGGCACCTGATCGACTGTGACCTGGAATATTGGCGGCATGATGCAATCCGCATCCGCGCCCAGGCGGGGTAATGGGGTGGCTTCTTCGCGGGCAAGCCCGCTCCCACAGGAGCCTCGCAGTATTCGACGCTGTGGTGATCCTGTGGGAGCGGGCTTGCCCGCGAAGAGGCCCTAACTGGAGGAACTGGTTTCGCTCATACCGCCCCCGCCCGCCGTCACCACCTGCACCGACAACCGCGGCGTCGCCAGGTCCAGCCCTGCTTCATCCAGCTGGCGCTTCAACGCCAGGTTGAACGCCCGCGACACTTCCCATTGCTTGATCGGCGCGGTCTTGAAGCGCGCTCGCAAAATCGCCGAGCCCGACTCAAAGCTCTCTACGCCCTGCAGCTCCAGCGGCGACCAGATATTGCGGCGCATCAACGGGTCGTTACGCAGTTTCTGCCCCACTTCGCGGATCAGTGTGATGGCCTGGTCGATGTTCATGCTGTGCGGGATCGCTACGCGGAAAATCGCGTAACCGAACTCCCGCGAGTAGTTCTTGATGCTCTTGATCTCGCTGAACGGGATGGTGTGCACGATGCCGTCGATGTCGCGCAGGCGCACGGTGCGGATGGTCAGGCCCTCGACCGTCCCCAGGTGCCCACCGACATCCACGTAGTCGTCGATGGCCAGCGAATCCTCGATGATGATGAACAGCCCGGTGATCAGGTCGGCTACCAGGGACTGGGCGCCAAAACCGATGGCCAGGCCGATCACACCGGCACCGGCCAGCAGCGGGGTGACGTTCATGCCCATGTTGGCCAGGGCAACGATCACCGCGATGATGAAGATGGCCACGAACATGACGTTGCGGATCAGCGGCATCATGGTTTGCGCGCGGGCGTTGGCCAGCCCGCGGCGCGAGCGCACCAAGGCGTGGTGCACGGCCGTGTCGGCCAGGATCCACACCAGCCAGGCGGCGATCAGCGTGCCGGCCAGGCCCAGCAGGCGCAGGCTCACCTCGTGGCCGTCGCCTTCGGCGAAGGTGATCATCGACAAGCCCCACACGCGCAGCCCCAGCTCAATGAACAGCAGCCAGATGAACAGGTGCACCAGGGCATAGGCGAAGTTGCGCAAGCGCTCGGTGTACACCGCTTGGCGCTTGTTGGCGCGTTTGGGGTTGGCCGCGTGGCGGCGCACCAGGCCGTTGAGCACCATGCACACCACCACCAGCACTGTGCACATCAACGACTGGCGCAGGGCGGTACTGGTGTCGCCGGCCGAGACGAAGGTCGCGAACAGCGAAATACCCACCAGGATCAACGCGGGCGCGAACCAGAAGCTGCCAAGGATCTCGATCGTGTCGCTCAGGGTGCGCCGGGTCAGGCGCCGGTCCAAGGGTTGGTTGCGGATCAGGTGGGCGATCGGGCGGCGGAACCGCAGGATGAACAGCCCGGTGCAGATCGCCGCGATGACGTTGGCCAAGGTGGCCAGGGCATGGGCCAGGTGGGTGCCGAGGGCGACGGTCAGTCGAGGGTCGCTCATGGCCTCACCGAAGGCGGCAAAGCTGCCGATCAGCCACAGCGGGCGGAAGGCCTGGTGCCGCAGGATATGCAGGGCGCGGTGGCGGTGTGGGCCGTCGAGCAGCGAGAAGGCGATCACGCAGATGGCCGAGAAGCAGGTGCCGACCACCAACGCATACGCCAGCACCATGGCCATCGACTTGCCCAGCGACGAGGGCAGGGCGAAGCTCAGGTACACGGTGAACACCAAGGCTACTAGCCAGGGCCCGAGCTTGCGCAAGGCAAAGCGCACCAGGTCCCAGGTGCGCGGGTGCTGGGGCAGCTCTTCGGTGAGGCCGAAGCGTAGCCGTACTCGGTGGCCAATCCAGTTGAAGGCGTATGCCAGCAGGCTCCAGACCGCGATGATCGCGGCAAAGCCGAACAGGATCGCCGGCCACTGGTGCACCGGGACCACCAGTTCGGTCAGTTCTGCCTGGGCTTGCTCGATTTCTGCCGCCCAGCGGTGGAAGGGGCTGGCATCGCCGCTGAACTGCTGTTCGAAGTCATGCAAAGCACCACCGATCAGGCCTAGCACGCCCTGTTCGACGGTGGGTTGTGATTGCTTGGTGGCGTCGCGCAGTTTTTTCAGGTCGGCCAGCAACTTGGCGCGTTGCTGGTCGTTTTCGAGGTTCTTGATCACCTCGTCCAGCGACTTGCCCAGTGGCTCGGTGGCCTCAGGCTGCGCAGGCGCGCTGGAGCCGAGCAGGCTCGGCAGGCCCGCGGCATGAACCGGGGTGATGAACAATAACAGCAGCAGGGACAGGCAACGCAGAAGGGCAGGCACCGGGAAATCTACCTCAGGTCAAACGATGGACCGAGTGTAGAGGTTTATGTGGGCAGTTTCTCCAGGATCTTCCAGCAAGTAAGGCCGAAGATGCCCAGTGTGCCGATCCACATCATCAGCACACCGATGTTGCGCTCGCGCAGGCTGAAGCCGATGGTTAGCAGCAGCAGGAACAGAAACACCGGCACGAACAGGGACAGAAAGGGGGACATGGACAGCAATCCTTTTGCAGTGGGGCCATGTAACAAGCATAGCGGGTAGCAGGCGAAGCGGGTTGATCCGTGGCACTAGTAGTGCCTGTGCGGGCCCATCGCCGGCAAGCCGGCTCCCACAGGTACGCCACAGTTCTTGAGGCTTGTGCTGTTCGTGTGGGAGCAACTGTCTTGTTCAAATTTCTGGGGGCATTCCGTCCTCTGGGAAATCAGCCAGCCCTTTGGACCGCGTTGTCGAGCAGAGAACAAAGTTCGTAAGCGAGTTGC
>NZ_JABWRW010000047.1:0-10843 GCF_014269095.1 Pseudomonas sp. SWRI50
CAGCACGTTGCTTGAACTCGCGGGTATAGGTCTTACGCTCTTGCATGGAACCTCCTGAATGGGCGAATCATATCGCCCTTAAGAGGTGTCCGGGATCATTAGGCCAGTTCAGTTTACCCGCGAACACGGGCGAAGCCCGTGCCATATACCGCGTCGCATTCTTCGCGGGTAAACCCGCTCCCACAGAATCCCTCGCGGTCTTGAGTACAAACAAGATCCGGATGAGTACGGGGTCTTTCAGTGAAAGCCCGAAGCGAAGGATCCTCAGTCTGATCGCTTCAATAAAAAAACCGCCCTTCTCAGGCGGTTTTTTTTGTCTGTCATTTCAGCAGGCTGAGCTCGAAAGGCTCAAGCGCCCAATCAATCCACCTTCTCGAACTTCAAATCCCAAACCCCATGCCCCAAGCGCTCACCACGGCGCTCGAACTTGGTGATCGGCCGCTCTTGGGGACGTGGCACATACGCGCCATCCGCCGCCTGGTTACGGTAACCGGGCGCAGCGCTCATCACTTCCAGCATGTACTCGGCATACGGTTCCCAGTCGGTCGCCATGTGGAACACGCCACCCGGCTTGAGCTTGCGGCGTACCAGCTCTGCGAATTCCAGCTGCACGATGCGGCGCTTGTGATGGCGCGCTTTGTGCCAAGGGTCTGGGAAGAACAGCATCAAACGGTCGAGGCTGTTATCGGCCACGCAGCGATTGAGCACTTCGATGGCATCGCAGTCATACACCCGCAGGTTCTTCAGCCCTTGGGTCAGTACGCCATTGAGCAGCGCGCCAACGCCCGGACGGTGCACTTCGACACCGATGAAATCCTGCTCAGGCGCGG
This sequence comes from Pseudomonas sp. SWRI50, assembly GCF_014269095.1. Lineage (NCBI taxonomy): Bacteria > Pseudomonadati > Pseudomonadota > Gammaproteobacteria > Pseudomonadales > Pseudomonadaceae > Pseudomonas > Pseudomonas sp. SWRI50. The sequence goes on from NZ_JABWRW010000047.1 coordinate 831, forward strand.
CAGCGGCCATCTCCAGCAGGGAGTGGCCCATGCCGAAACCGATCTCCAGGGTGCGCGGCGCCGAACGGCCGAACACCTGGTCGTAGTCCACCGGGCTGTCGGCCAGGGGCAGGATGAACAGGGGGCCACCCTGGTCCAGGCCGCGTTGCTGACCTTCGGTCATGCGCCCGGCGCGCATCACGAAACTCTTGATACGGCGGTGTGGGCGCTCTTCGCCTTCGGCGGTGATCGGCGTTTCTTGCGATTCAGTCATCAGGAGCTCTTACTTGATCAGACCATCCAGCGGCGAAGAGGCGCTGGCATAGAGTTTCTTCGGCATGCGGCCGGCCAGGTAGGCCAGGCGACCTGCCACGATGGCGTGCTTCATGGCTTCAGCCATCAACACCGGTTGCTGGGCATGGGCGATGGCCGAGTTCATCAGCACCGCCTCGCAGCCCATCTCCATGGCGATGGTGGCGTCGGAGGCAGTACCCACGCCGGCATCGACCAGCACCGGCACCTTGGATTCTTCGAGGATGATCTGCAGGTTGTAGGGGTTGCAGATGCCCAGGCCGGTACCGATCAGGCCAGCCAGTGGCATGACCGCAATACAGCCCGCTTCGGCCAGCTGACGGGCGATGATCGGGTCGTCGCTGGTGTAGACCATCACGTCGAAACCGTCCTTGACCAACACTTCGGCGGCCTTGAGGGTTTCGATCACGTTGGGGAACAAGGTTTTCTGGTCGGCCAGCACTTCCAGCTTGACCAGGTTGTGGCCATCCAGCAGTTCACGGGCCAGGCGGCAAGTGCGCACGGCTTCGACAGCGTCGTAGCAGCCCGCAGTGTTCGGCAGGATGGTGTAACGGTCGGGTGGCAGCACATCGAGCAGGTTCGGCTCGCCCGGGTTCTGACCGATGTTGGTACGGCGCACAGCGACGGTGACGATCTCGGCACCCGAGGCCTCGATGGCCAGGCGGGTTTCTTCCATGTCACGGTATTTGCCGGTGCCGACCAGCAGGCGCGACTGGAAAGTGCGCCCGGCCAGGGTAAAGGGCTTGTCGCTACGAACGTTGCTCATCGTTGTTCCTCGGGAAAAGGTTACTGGGCTTGCGTGTGAACCGCCGAGCCGCTATCAGCCGCCGCCGATGGCGTGGACCACTTCAACCTGGTCGCCTTCGTTCAGCGCAGTGCTGTCGTGCTGGCTACGCGGCACGATATCCAGGTTGAGTTCCACTGCTACCCGGCGCCCGGTGAGGTCCAGGCGCGTCAGCAGGGCCGCGACGCTTTCGCCAGCGGGCAGTTCGTAAGGTTCACCGTTCAGTTGAATGCGCATGCGCACGGCCACCATTGTGCTTTGGGGCACGCATTCTAGCGCCGAACACCCCGTTTACCCAAGGCCGGTGCACGCCATTAGTCGCGATTGTGGACCACTCGGTCAGCCCAGCCGCCAGGCTGCCAGGCCCAGGCACAGCCACCCTGCGAGGAAGCACAGGCCGCCAAAGGGCGTGATGATGCCGAGCTTGCTCACGCCTGTCAGGGTCAGCAGGTACAGGCTACCGGAGAACAGCAGGATACCCAGCGCGAACAGACCGCCGGCCCAGCCCACCAGGCGCCCCGGCAAATGCGCTGCCAGCACGGCAACACCGAAAATCGCCAAGGCATGCACCAACTGGTAGGTCACGCCGGTGTGGAAGATGGCCAGGTAGTCTGGCGTCAGGCGGTTTTTCAGCCCATGCGCGGCGAAAGCGCCCAGGGCCACACCGGTAAAGCCGAAAAAGGCGGCAAGCATGAGGAAGCTGCGAAGCATGGGACGACTCCTTGTATCGGGTCTGTATAATGGCCCGTTCCACCCGCCCGGCCAAGCCATCGACATGCTGCCATCCCTTATCCGCCGCCTCACTCGCGCCCTGCTCTGGTTCGCTGCCGGCAGTATCGTATTGGTGCTGGTGTTTCGCTGGGTGCCGCCCCCCGGCACGGCGTTGATGGCCGAGCGCAAGGTCGAGTCCTGGCTGAATGGCGAGCCCATTGACCTGCAGCGCGACTGGGAACCGTGGGAGAACATCTCCGATGAGCTCAAGGTCGCGGTCATTGCCGGTGAAGACCAGAAGTTCGCCACCCATTGGGGTTTTGACATCCCGGCCATTCAGGCAGCGCTGGCCTACAACGAACGCGGCGGCAACATTCGCGGGGCCAGCACGCTGACCCAGCAGGTGGCCAAGAACCTGTTCCTGTGGTCGGGCCGCAGTTGGTTCCGCAAGGGCCTGGAAGCCTGGTTCACGGCGCTGATCGAGCTGTTCTGGTCGAAGGAGCGCATCCTCGAGGTCTACCTGAACAGCGCCGAATGGGGCAATGGCGTGTTTGGCGCCCAGGCGGCGGCGCGCTACCACTTCGGGGTCGACGCCAGCCGGCTCAATCGGCAACAGGCCGCGCAACTGGCTGCGGTATTGCCCAGCCCGATCAAGTGGAGCGCCAGCCGCCCCAGCGCCTATGTGGCCAGTCGGGCCGGGTGGATTCGGCGGCAGATGAGCCAGTTGGGTGGGCCTAGCTACCTGATGCAGCTGGATGCTTCGCGCAGGCTTTGAATCATCGACGGGCTTTGCGGGCTCCTTCGCAGCACAAGGCTGCGCCTACAGGTCCGGCGCTATAGCTGTAGGAGCAGCCTTGTGCTGCGAAAGGGCCCGCAAAGCCAACACAAACAAAAAAGCCGCCAACCCTCTTCAGGCCAGCGGCTTTTTGGTACAGCCAGGCGTGAATCACACCGTGATCAACGCCTTGACCTTGTTCATCGCATTCTTTTCCAGCTGACGAATACGCTCAGCCGACACGCTGTACTTGTCCGCCAACTCATGCAACGTCGCCTTCTCTTCCGCCAACCAGCGCTGGTAGAGAATGTCACGGCTGCGCTCGTCCAGGCCTTGCAGCGCTTCATGCAGGTTGCTGGTGGAGTTGTCGCTCCAGTCGGCATCCTCAAGCTGTACGGCAGGGTCGTAGCGGTGGTCTTCCAGGTAATGCGCAGGCGACTGGAACGCGCTGTCATCATCGGCTTCCGCCGCTGGGTCAAAGGCCATGTCCTGACCACTCAGGCGGCTTTCCATCTCGCGCACTTCACGCGGTTCGACGCCCAGGCTCTCTGCCACGCGATGAACTTCATCGTTGTTCAGCCAGGCCAGGCGCTTCTTCTGGCTGCGCAGATTGAAGAACAGTTTGCGCTGGGCCTTGGTGGTCGCCACCTTGACGATGCGCCAGTTGCGCAGGATGAATTCGTGGATTTCGGCCTTGATCCAGTGCACGGCAAAGGACACCAGGCGCACGCCCATCTCTGGGTTGAAGCGTTTGACGGCCTTCATCAGGCCGACGTTGCCTTCCTGGATCAGGTCAGCCTGGGCCAGGCCGTAGCCTGCATAGCTACGGGCGATATGTACGACGAAACGCAGGTGGGCCATCACCATTTGCCGAGCGGCCTCAAGATCCTGCTCGTAATAGAGACGCTCGGCCAGATCACGCTCCTGCTCGACCGTCAGCAGCGGGATGCTGTTGACCGTGTGCACATAGGCTTCCAGGTTTGCACCGGGCACCAGGGCATAGGCAGGTTGCAACGATGTGGTCATTCAAGAACCTCCGACTTACTAGACTCGCGCCTTGTGGGCACTGCCAACATTGACCGGAAACCGGTAAACAAGTTCCCAAAACGGTAATAAAGTCAATGCTGGCACGGGAAAAACTATCGTGGCGCCAGCTCGTTCAAATGGCGAGCGACCGCGATCCATGCACCGATATACCCCAACAGTACCGCTCCGATCAAGAGCGACAGACCATCGGACGCCGGCACCCCACCCAGGGCGAAGTCACTGCCATACAGCCCGGAGAGCCCGACGACCGCCTGGTTCAGCCAGTTCAGGCCGAATGCCAGGATGCCCCAGGCCAACAGCCCCGCGCCCAGGCCATACAAGGCGCCCATGTACAGGAACGGCCGGCGTACATAGCTATCGGTGCCGCCGACCAGCTTGATCACTTCGATCTCGGTACGGCGGTTTTCAATATGTAGACGAATTGTGTTACCGATTACTAACAGCAGCGCAGAAATCAGCATGACAGCCAGGCCGAAGACAAAGCGATCGCCCAGCTTCAGGATTGCCGCCAGGCGCTCGACCCAGACCAGGTCCAGCTGTGCCACTTCGACCTTTGGCAGCTCCGACAGGCGCTGACGCAAGGCTTCAAGTGCTGGCTTGTCGACCTCGGTCGGGGTCACCACCACCACGCCAGGCAGCGGGTTCTCGGGGAGCTCGCGCAACGCCTCACCCAGGCCGGACTGCTGCTGGAACTCTTCCAGCGCTTGGTCGCGGCTGACATACAGCGCGTCGGCCACCCCGGGCATGTGCTTGATCTCGTCGCGCAGCGCTTCACCTTCCTTGCTGCCAGCGTCGAGCTTGAGGTACAGCGAAATCTGCGCGGCGCGCTGCCAGGAGCCGCCGAGCTTTTCGACGTTCTTCAGCAGCAACGACAGGCCCATGGGCATGCTCAACGCCACTGCCATTACCAGGCAGGTGAAGAAGCTGCCGATCGGCTGCTTGCCGAGGCGACGCAAGCTGTCGGCCATGCTCGCGCGATGGCTTTCCAGCCAGGCGTGCAGCAGTGTGCGGAAATCTGGGCCGTCATCGTCGTCGCGTTTTTTCTTCGCCGGTTGCGGGTCGGCGGGTTTCGGCGCAACCCGTTCGGAAACCTTCGGCGTACGTGTAGTGCTCATTGCCCGGCCTCCCCATCGCCGATCAAACGGCCGCGCTGCAGGGTCAGCATGCGATGCCGCATGCGCGCGATCAATGCCAGGTCGTGGCTGGCGATCAATACCGTGGTGCCCAGGCGGTTGATGTCTTCGAACACGCCCATGATCTCTGCGGCCAGGCGCGGGTCAAGGTTGCCGGTGGGTTCGTCGGCCAGCAACAGGGCCGGCTGATGGACGATGGCACGTGCGATACCGACCCGTTGTTGCTGCCCCGTGGACAAATCGGCCGGGAACAGTTCGCCTTTGTCGGCCAGCGAGACACGCTCCAAGGCCGAGTCGACGCGTTTGGTGATCTCGGCCTTGGACAGGCCGAGGATCTGCAGCGGCAAGGCGATGTTGTTGAACACCGTGCGGTCGAACAGCAACTGGTGGTTCTGGAACACCACACCGATCTGCCGGCGCAGGAACGGGATCTGCGCATTGCTGATCTGGCCCAGGTCCTGCCCTGCCAGCAGCAGCTTGCCGCTGGTCGGGCGCTCCATGGCCAGCAGCAGGCGCAGCAGGGTGCTCTTACCGGCACCCGAGTGCCCGGTGACGAACAGGAATTCGCCCCGGCGCGCCCGGAAACTCAGCTCATGCAAGCCTACATGGCCATTGGGATAGCGCTTGGCAACCTGTTCGAATCGGATCATGGATGCTCTCGCTCGGCGAACAGCGCTTTGACGAACGGCTCGGCTTCGAAGGTGCGCAGGTCGTCGATACCTTCACCCACACCGATGAAACGGATCGGAATGCTGAACTGCTTGGCCAGGGCGAAGATAACGCCGCCTTTGGCGGTGCCGTCCAGCTTGGTCAAGGCCAGGCCGGTCAGTTCGACGCTCTGGTTGAAGTACTTGGCCTGGCTGATGGCGTTCTGGCCGGTGCCGGCGTCGAGCACCAGCAGCACCTCGTGCGGCGCCTCGGCGTCGAGTTTGCCGATCACTCGGCGCACCTTCTTCAGCTCTTCCATCAGGTTGTCTTTGGTGTGCAGACGGCCGGCGGTATCAGCGATCAGCACGTCGACGCCACGGGCCTTGGCGGCCTGCACGGCGTCGAAGATCACCGAGGCCGAGTCGGCACCGGTGTGCTGGGCGATTACCGGGATCTGGTTACGCTCACCCCAAACCTGCAACTGCTCGACCGCCGCGGCGCGGAAGGTGTCGCCCGCAGCCAGCATGACCTTCTTGCCTTCCAACTGCAGCTTCTTGGCCAGCTTGCCAATGGTGGTGGTCTTGCCGGCGCCGTTCACGCCGACCACCAGGATCACGTAGGGCTTGTTTTGCGCCTGGATCTTCAACGGCTGCTCGACCGGACGCAGCAGCGCGGCCAGTTCTTCCTGCAGCGACTTGTACAGCGCATCGGCATCGGCCAACTGCTTGCGGGCGACCTTCTGGGTCAGGTTCTGGACGATGGCCGAAGTCGCTTCCACGCCAACGTCGGCGGTCAGCAGGCGGGTCTCGATCTCGTCGAGCAGGTCGTCATCGATGACTTTCTTGCCCAGGAACAGGCTGGCCATGCCTTCGCCGATACTGGCGCTGGTCTTGGACAGGCCCTGTTTGAGGCGGGCGAAGAAGCCGGGTTTGGACTGTTCAGTGGCGACCGGCGCGGCAACGGGCTCGGGGTCGACCGGAGCGGGAGCTGGAGCTGGAGCCGCGACCGGGGCGGGTTCGGCAACCACCGGCGCGGCAGGCTCGACCACTGGGCGCTCAGGAATTGCAGGCGGGGCCGTGGGCTCAAGGTCCGGCACCAGGGCCACAGGCTCTTCGGCAACGGGCAATACCAGATTGCTGACAGGCGGCTCGACGGCACGAATTACCGGGGCTTCGGGGGCAGTCACCACCGGCGCTGGGCGTTCGACCTGCGGCGCACTGGCTTGCGCGTTCGCGGGCATGCTCGCCGCCACAGGGGGCTGGGCAGGCTGAGAAGGCTCAGGGTCAGCCAGGGCCGGCACAGGTTGAGGCGGCTCGGGCGCAACAGGGGCTTGTGCGGCCACCGGTTCGGCCGGCGCCACAGCAGGCTGCTCGACGGCAGGCTGCGCTGCTACCGGCTCTTCAGCCTGTGGCTCGGGTGTTTGCGGCTGTTCGGCGACAGGTTGCTGCGGCTTCTTGCGAAACCAGCTGAACAGGCCTTTCTTTTCGCCAGACTCGGCCGGCGCTTTTTTGTCGTCGTTGGAACCAAACATGGAGGACGGCTATCTCAGGGTAGCGATGCGCCAGCAATGACGCATCGGGAATTCTCTATACGCAGAACAGACTATCTTGAAGCCGGCTGGTTCATGCGCAACGTTTTGTCTTAGTGTCCTGTGGGCCAGAACGGCGACAGGCATGGTCGCCAGGCAACCGGATCAGTATCCTAGCACCTCCTGGCCCGCCGACGCTAAACCCTGCGGGCCGCCGAACAGGTTAAACACCGTATGAATGCTCTAGCCCGCCGCGCCGCTGGCCTGTTGCTCGGCACGCTCTGCCTGCCGCTCGCGGCCTTCGCCGCCGATGTGCAACCGACCCACGAATTCATCCTCGACAACGGCCTCAAGGTGGTCGTGCGCGAAGATCACCGCGCGCCGGTGGTGGTCTCGCAGATCTGGTACAAGGTGGGCTCCAGCTACGAGACCCCGGGCCAGACCGGCCTGTCCCACGCCCTTGAACACATGATGTTCAAGGGTAGCGCCAAAGTCGGCCCCGGCGAGGCCTCGCGCATCCTGCGCGACCTGGGTGCGGAAGAGAACGCCTTCACCAGCGACGACTACACGGCCTATTACCAGGTGCTGGCCCGCGACCGCCTGCCGGTGGCCCTTGAGCTGGAGGCCGATCGCCTGGCCAGCCTGCGCCTGCCCGCCGACGAGTTCAGCCGCGAAATAGAAGTGATCAAAGAGGAGCGCCGCCTGCGCACCGACGATCAGCCCAATGCCAAGGCGTTCGAGCTGTTCCGCGCGATGGCCTACCCGGCCAGTGGCTACCACACCCCGACCATTGGCTGGATGGCCGACCTCGACCGCATGAAGGTCGAAGAGCTGCGCCATTGGTACGAATCCTGGTATGCGCCCAACAATGCCACCCTGGTGGTGGTCGGCGATGTCACCGTCGATGAGGTCAAGGGCCTGGCGCAAAAGTACTTCGCCGGCATTCCCAAGCGTGCGGTGCCGCCCGCCAAGCTGCCGCTTGAGCTGGCCGAACCCGGCCAACGCCAGTTGACCTTACACGTGCGCACCCAGTTGCCGAGCCTGATCTACGGCTTCAACGTACCTGGCCTGCCGACCGCCAAGGACCCGCGCACGGTGCATGCCCTGCGCCTGATCTCGGCCCTGCTCGATGGCGGCTACAGCGCACGGATGCCAGCCCGCCTGGAGCGTGGCCAGGAGCTGGTGGCCGGTGCGTCGTCCAGCTACAACGCCTTCACCCGTGGCGACAGCCTGTTCCTGATCTCGGCCACGCCGAACGTGCAAAAGCAAAAAACCATGGAAGACGTGGAAAAGGGCATCTGGCAGTTGCTGGAAGAACTCAAGACCACCCCACCCAGCGCCGAAGAACTCGAACGCGTGCGCGCCCAGGTGATCGCCGGCCTGGTCTACGACCGCGACTCCATCAGCAGCCAGGCCACCACCATCGGCCAGCTGGAGACCGTGGGCCTGTCTTGGAAGCTGATCGACAGCGAACTGGACGAGCTCAAGCGCGTGACCCCGCAAGACATCCAGAACGCTGCGCGCACCTATTTCACCCGCGAACGCCTGAGCGTTGCCCATGTATTGCCCGAGGAGTCCGCTCATGAGTGATCGCAGCGCACCACGCCACACCCTGCTGGCGACGGGCATCCGCGCCCTGGCGCTGGCGGCGGTACTGACGGCCCCGGCCCTGGCCGACAACGCGGCCAAGGCTGACAGCACCGCGGCCCGCCCGGCCAATACCCTGCAGTCGCTGGCCGAACTGGACGGCAAGGCCCCCAGCCGACGTCAACTGAACATCCAGCACTGGAACACCGCCGAAGGCGCCCGGGTACTGTTCGTCGAAGCCCGCGAACTGCCGATGTTCGACCTGCGCGTCACCTTCGCCGCCGGTAGCAGCCAGGACGGCGGCACGCCAGGCCTGGCCGCCTTGACCAACGCCATGCTCAACGAGGGCGTGGCCGGCAAGGACGTGACCGCTATTGCCGAAGGCTTCGAGGGCCTGGGCGCAGACTTCGGCAACGGCTCGTACCGCGACATGGCCGTGGCATCGCTGCGCAGCCTGAGCACCAAGGACAAGCGCGAACCGGCGCTTAAGCTGTTCGCTGAAGTGGCAGGCAAGCCGACCTTCCCCGAGGACGCCCTCAAGCGCATCAAGAACCAGATGCTGGCCGGCTTCGAATACGACAAGCAGAACCCCGGCAAGCTCGCGGGCAAGGCCCTGTTCGGCAAGCTGTACGGCGACCACCCGTACGCCCACCCGAGCGACGGCAGCGCCGAGAGCATCAACGGCATCACCCTGGCACAGTTGCGCGCCTTCCACGCCAAGGCCTACTCGGCCGGCAACGCGGTCATCGCCCTGGTCGGCGACCTCAGCCGCACCGAAGCCGAAGCCATTGCCGCCCAGGTATCCGCCGGCCTGCCGAAAGGCCCGGCGCTGGCTGCACCGGCCCAACCGACCGACCCCAAGGCGGGCCTGACCCACATCGACTTCCCGTCCAAGCAGACCCACCTGATGCTGGCCGAGCTGGGTATCGACCGCCAGGACCCGGACTGGCCGGCCCTGTCGCTGGGTAACCAGATCCTCGGCGGTGGTGCGTTTGGCACCCGCCTGATGAGCGAAGTGCGTGAAAAACGCGGGCTCACTTACGGCGTCTACTCGGTGTTCAGCCCGATGCAGGTACGTGGCCCGTTCATGATCAACCTGCAAACCCGCGCAGAACTCAGCGAAGGCACCCTCAAGCTGGTCCAGGACATCCTGGCCGATTACCTCAAGAGCGGCCCGACCCAGCAAGAGCTGGACGATGCCAAGCGCGAGCTGGCCGGCAGCTTCCCGCTGTCCAATGCCAGCAACGCCAGTATCGTCGGCCAACTGGGGGCCATTGGCTTCTACAACCTGCCGCTGACCTGGCTGGAGGACTTCATGCAGCAGTCCCAGGCGCTCACCGTCGAGCAGGTCAAGGCCGCCATGAACAAACACCTGTCAGCCGATAAACTGGTGATCGTCACCGCGGGCCCCAAGGTGCCGCAAAAACCGCTGCCAGCCCCCACTGACAAGCCTTCCGAGCAACCGCTCGGCGTACCGGAGCACTAATGCCAAGATCCACCCCTCCCGCC
>NZ_JABWRW010000048.1:0-10421 GCF_014269095.1 Pseudomonas sp. SWRI50
CCCACCGACCCAGTCCCACATCGGGAAGATGTTCTCTTCACGGATACCGAAGGCGACGGCGGCGGCCTTGTTGCTGGAGACGGCGATGAAGTGGCGATACAGCTCTGCTTCCGAGCCGCCCTGGGCCAGGTACCAGGTGCGCGCGGCCATGGCGTTCTTCAGTGTTTCGAGGGTGTTGAACGATTTCGACGACACAATGAACAGGGTGGTTTCGGCGCGCAGGTTGGCCGACAGTTCATGGAACTCACTGCCGTCGATGTTCGCCAGGTAATGGCAGCGTACGCCGCGTTGTGCGTAGGGCAGCAGCGCTTCGGAGACCAGTTCGGGGCCGAGGAACGAGCCGCCGATGCCGATGTTGACCACGTCGGTGATCGGCTTTTCGCTGTAACCGCGCCACAGGCCATCGTGGATGCGCCCGACCAGCTCGGTGATCTGGTTGAGCACCTTGTGCACTTCCGGCATCACGTTGACGCCGTTGACACTGAGCTTGTCGCCCACCGGGCGGCGCAGGGCGGTGTGCAGCACCGGGCGGCCTTCGGAGGCGTTGATGATCTCGCCGCTGAACATCGACTTGATCGCATCCTGCAGGCCGACTTCGTTGGCCAGGTTCACCAGCAGGTCACGGCTTTGCTCGGTGATCAGGTTTTTCGAGTAGTCGAGGAACAGGCCGCAGCTGCTCAGGGAGAACTGATCAAAACGCTTGGCATCGGCGGCGAAGGCTTCACGCATGCTGAAGTCTTGCATGGCGTCGCGGTGTTGCTGAAGCGCCTGCCAGGCGGGCAGGGCCGTCACATCATGGGGAGTACGGTAATACGCCATTGCTCAGGGTTCCTTGGTGCGTTGTGAGGCCTTGGACATTGGCCACGGCTGTCAGTTGCAGGCAGTCATTATAGGCATTGGCGGCGCGGGGGGAATGGGGGCGTGAGCGGTTATGAAGGGGCCGCGAGGCAGCCCCGAAGGCTTACGCGGTCTTGTCTTCCACGTGCAGGTACAGGTTGTCGATCAACCGGGTGTTACCCAGGTAAGCGGCGGCAATCACCACCAGGTCGCGATCATCGATCATGGCTGGGCGCAGGCTCACGGCATGGCGCACTTCCAGGTAGTCCGGGCGGAACCCGGCGGCGGTCAGTTGCGCCTGGCCGTCGGCCACCAGCGCGGCAAAATCACGCTGGCCACGGCCAATGGCCGCCCCGATGTGCTGCAGGGTGCGGTACAGCGCAGGTGCGGTAACACGCTGCTCGGGGGTGAGGTAACCATTGCGTGACGACAGCGCCAGGCCATCGTCGGCGCGCACGGTCGGCTCACCGATGATCTGGATGGGCATGTTCAGGTCGCGCACCATGGCGCGGATTACCGCCAGCTGCTGGAAGTCTTTTTCGCCGAACACGGCCAAGTCTGGCTGGACCATGTTGAACAGCTTGCTGACCACTGTCGCCACACCCTCGAAATGCCCTGGCCGGCTGGCGCCACACAGGCCTTCGGAAAGGTGGGGGACGCTGACCCGGGTTTGCACGCTCATGCCGTCGGGGTACATCTCTTCGACGGTTGGCGCGAACAGCAGGTTGCAGCCGGCCTGGAGCAAGCGCTCCTGGTCGGCTGCAAGGGTACGTGGGTAGGTGGCGAGGTCTTCGTTGGCGCCGAACTGCAGCGGGTTGACGAAGATACTGGCAACGACAAAGTCGGCCCGCTGGGCGGCCTTGGTCACCAGCGCGGCATGGCCGCTGTGCAGGTTGCCCATGGTCGGCACGAACGCGATGCGCTTGCCTTCGCCACGCGCGCGGCCAACGGCGGCGCGCAGTTCACGGACAGTCTTGACTGTGTTCATGCGCTGAACCCGTGTTCGCTGGCAGGGAAGCTTACGTCCTTGACCGCCGTCACGTAGGCGGCGAGGGCGCTTTCGATGTCCGGCTGGCCGGCCATGAAGTTTTTCACGAACTTCGGCACCCGGCCGCTCAGCGACAGGCCAAGCATGTCGTGCAGGACCAGCACCTGGCCGTCGGTGGCGCTACCGGCGCCAATGCCGATGACCGGAATGTTCACGGCCTGGGTGATTTCTGCCGCCAGTTCGCTCGGTACGCACTCCAGCAGCAGCATGGCCGCGCCGGCCTGTTCCAGGGCAATGGCGTCGGCACGCATCTGCCGCGCCTGGGCTTCCTGACGGCCCTGCACCTTGTAACCGCCCAGTACATTGACGGTTTGTGGGGTCAGGCCCATGTGCGCGCACACCGGCACGCCACGTTCAGCCAGCAGACGAATGGTCTCGGCCAGCCAGGCAGCGCCTTCGAGCTTGATCATGTGGGCGCCGGCCTGCATCAGCGTGGCGCAGTTGGCAAAGGCCTGTTCGGGGGTGGCGTGGGCCATGAACGGCAGGTCGGCCAGAATCAGCGCGCCATCGTTGCCACGCTTGACGCAGGCAGTGTGGTAGGCCATTTCCTGGGTGGTGACAGGCAGCGTGCTGTCATGGCCCTGCAGGACCATCCCCAGCGAGTCGCCCACCAGCAACACTTCGACACCGGCCTGGCTGGCAACCTTGGCGAAGGTCGCGTCGTAGCAGGTCAGCATGGTGATTTTTTCACCCTTGGCCTTCAGGCCATGCAGGGTGGTCAGGGTTACTTCAGGCATGTAGGAAAATCCTCGTTCAGGCGCTGTTAAAACGACTGCATACAACGCGTGTAGTCATCTTCCGGAGCGGCACATCATCGCGCGTGATGTTCGGGCACAGGTCCGTCCGGGCCTAAATACGGGTATGCGGCACTTGGGTGCCACACGGGACGCCTATAGTCGTGAGCGAGGTGGGGGAAGTCAATCACCCTGTTACCGCATTGTTACGATCAGGGTGTTACTGGCGTTACCGCCGCCTGCAGCGCCCGAATTACAGGCGCTCGAGGCCGACGAACGGGCAGGCGCTGATGAGTTGGGCGAGGTCGCGGCCATCGGGCAGGCAGAAGCCTGCGGGCACCAGTTCGGCCAATGGGTAGAGCACGAAGGCGCGGGCGTGCATATGGTAGTGCGGCACCTGCAGGCGCGGCACGTCGATCAGGTGGTCGCCGAACAGCAGGATATCCAGGTCGAGCGTGCGCGGGCCCCAACGCTCTTTGCGCACACGGCCCTGGTCGTTTTCGATGGCCTGCAAGGCATCGAGCAGCGCCAGCGGCTCGAGCGAGGTGTCGAGCGCAGCCACAGCATTGGTGTAGCGCGGCTGGCCAGGCAGCAGCGAGTCACTGGTGAACAGGCTCGAGGTGGCCACTAGGCGGGTGCCGGTGGCCTGGTCGAGCGCCTGGAAAGCGTTCTGCAGTTGTTCTGCAGGCTCGTCCAGGTTGCTGCCCAGGCCGATGTAGGCGCGCGTGGTCACTCGAACGCCTCTTCGCCACCACGCTTACGCTTGCTGGCGCTACGTTTGCGCTTGCGCGGGCCAGCGCCAGTGCCTTCGTCACGGCTGCCCAGCTCGCGAATCATCTCGCGGCGCTCGCTGTCATTGGCATCCTGGTAGTCAGTCCACCATTGGCCGAGGTCGTCGGTTTCTTCACCCGCGCTTTCACGCAGCAGCAGGAAGTCGTAACCGGCACGGAAGCGCGGGTTGTCGAGCAACTGGTCGGCACGTTTGCCGCTGCGGCGTGGCAGGCGTTCCTGCATGTCCCAGATTTCGCGGATCGGCAGGGTGAAACGCTTCGGGATGGCAATGCGTGCGCATTGTTCGGCGATCAGGTCGTGAGCCGCGCCGTTCATGGCCGGGATCGGTGGCACACCTTGGTTTTGCAGGTGCAGCACACGGGCCGGCAGGGCGGGCCAGAGCAGCGCAGCGAAGAGGAAGGCCGGGGTCACCGGCTTGCCCTGCTTCACACGCAGATCGGTGTTGTTCAGCGCCTGGCTGATCAGGGTGTGGGTGTAGGTGGGGCGCTCGTCCAGGGCATGCGCGCTGGCCGGGAACAACGGCTCGAACAGCTGCAGGTCGACCAGCATTTCGAAGGCCATCGCACCTTGGCCGGAGAGGAACAGCTTGAGGCTTTCCTCGAACAGGCGTGCAGGGGGGATTTCGCGCAGCATCGGGGCCAGTTCGCGGATCGGCTGGACCGTGTGCTTTTCGATGCCGAAGTCGAGCTTGGCAGCGAACCGCACGGCCCGCAGCATGCGCACCGGGTCTTCCTGGTAGCGATGGGTCGGGTCACCGATCAGGCGCAGCAGGCGGTTACGCACATCGTGCACCCCGTTGGCGTAATCGAGGATGCGTTCGCTGACCGGATCGTAGTAGAGGGCATTGATGGTGAAGTCGCGGCGTTGCGCGTCTTCTTCCAAGGTGCCGTACACGTTGTCACGCAGGATGCGACCACTGGCGTTGTGCGACGAACGGTGGGTATCACCTTGATCGTCTTCCGAGTGGTGGGCGCGGAAGGTGGCGACTTCGATGATCTCACGGCCGAAATGCACGTGGACCAACTTGAAGCGGCGACCAATGATACGCGCGTTACGGAACTCGGCACGGACCTGTTCAGGGGTGGCGCTGGTGGCGACGTCGAAGTCTTTTGGGGTGATGCCAAGCATCAGGTCGCGGACACAGCCACCGACCAGGTAAGCCTGGTAGCCCGCACTCTGCAGGCGCTCTACGATGTTCACCGCGTGGCGGCTGAACTGGTGGCGTTGCAGCGAGTGTTGGCTCTTGTTGATCACCTCAGGCGTGGTGCGCCTGTGGTGCTGGCCCGGTACGGGAGGGCGGAACGACTGGAACAGCTTCTTCAGCATGGGATGCACTGTTTGAAGGAATGTTCGGCCAAGAATAGGAGAATGGCCGCATGATGGGCGGGGATTCTAGCATTTACTCAAGGAATGGTGTAGGCGGGTAGCAGGATGCCTGCCAGAAGGGAGAAACGACAAGGGGAGCCTAAGCTCCCCAAGAAGTCGTTGCGTGCTCTTATTATTTTTTTGCTGGGCTTCTTGTTTTTGTTGAGTGCCCTGTCCACAAATCGCAAAGCTTGTGGACGACCCCTAATCCAGGGGTAAAGAGCAAACGGATTGCTTTGGCCGCTGATGTCACGTTGATCTGTCGATCCAACCAGTTCAGGCGCTGCTTTTTAGTGCAGTTTTTGTTGTTCTCTGCCTGGTCGTGGGGCAAGCCCCAAACACGCATCCTCTCCAAAAGAATCAGTTAGCTGCGCCTCCGCCGTCTTGTTTTTATTGTGCGTGAGCCGTTTCGTCTTGTTCTTATTCTGAGTTGCAGTGCTTGTTATTGTTTTTGTACTAAGCATATAGCAGGTGCCGTGCCAACTTTTCGAAACCCAATGAAATCAAGGGCTTGGAGGTTTTCGCGGGTTTTTGGCAGGCCGAAAATGGCGGGGTTTCGTTACCGTACACCTCGGGAACTGTTACGCCTGAAAGCTTGGGTAACAGATTTTCGCGGGTACTGATGTGTTACCTGGGGTGTGCGTAGTGGTTTTTGCCGGCCCTTTCGCGGGCAAGCCCGCTCCCACAGGTTCTTTACCGTTCTCAAAGGCGGTGAAGAATCTGTGGGAGCGGGCTTGCCCGCGAAAGGGCCGGTCAGGCCCAAAGCGTGTTACTCGCTGGTGGCGTTGCTCTTGCGCCGCGGGATACCCAGGCGCTGGCGGCGTTCCCACAGGCATTTGCGGCTGACGCCAAGCTTGCGGGCAAGCTCGGTCTCGGTCATGTGGTCCTGGTGCTCGAGCACGAAGTGCTGGAAGTAATCCTCCAGCGACAAGTCCTCGGTAGGCTCATGGCTGGCATTGCCCGCACTGGCCACGGCCAGGGCGTTGTCGAGGATGTCGTCGTCTTCCAGGTCGCTCAGCTCGATGTCGATACCCAGCAGGTCGGCGGAAATTTCTGCGCTCTCGCTCAGAATCACCGCACGCTCCACGGCGTTTTCCAGCTCGCGCACGTTACCCGGCCAGCTGTAATGACGAATCGCTTGCTCGGCATCGGCGGAAAAATGCAGGTCATCCCGGCCAATCCGTGCGCTCTGGCGGGCCAGGAAGGCACTGGCGATTTCGTTGACGTCGCTGCCACGCTCGCGCAGGGCAGGTAACTTCAGGGCGATCACGTGCAGGCGGTAATAAAGGTCTTCACGGAACTGGCCGGCCTTGGCCAGGTTTTTCAGGTCGCGGTGGGTGGCCGCGATCAGGCGCACATCAACCTTCTGCGATTGCACCGAGCCCACCCGGCGGATTTCGCCTTCCTGCAACACGCGCAACAGGCGCGCCTGGGCTTCGAGGGGCAATTCGCCGATTTCGTCGAGGAACAAGGTGCCGCCGTCCGCCGCTTCGACCAGCCCGGCGCGCCCTGCGCTGGCGCCGGTGAAGGCGCCTTTTTCGTGGCCGAACAGCTCGGACTCGATCAGGGTCTCGGGGATGGCCGCGCAGTTCACTGAGATCATCGGTGCCTTGGCCCGGCGTGACAGGTTGTGCAGGGCACGGGCGACCAGCTCTTTACCGGTACCCGATTCGCCCTGGATCAGGACATTGGAATCGGTCGGTGCGACCTTGCGGATCTTGCTGTACATGTCCTGCATGGGCGGGCACGAGCCGATGATGCCGATCTCGCCGTTGGCAGACGCGCTATTACCTTTGTCGGCCGCGGCCGCCTTGCCGTTGCCCCGCGGTTCTGCAGCCGGTGCGGCAGCAGGCGCGTTTTGCCGGTCGCGCAGGATGCGCGCCACGGCCTGGAGCATCTCGTCGTGGTCGAAGGGCTTGGCGATGTAGTCCACCGCGCCCATTTTCATCGAGTCCACCGCCGAGCGCAGGCTGGCGTAGCTGGTCATGATCAGCACTGGGGTGCCTTGGCCAAGCTTGATCAGCTCGGTGCCAGGCGCGCCTGGCAGGCGCAGGTCGCTGACGATCAGGTCGAAGGTGGCAATGCTGAAGCGTTCCTGGGCTTCCTGCACCGAGCCGGCTTCGCTGACCTGGTACTGGTTCCGCTCGAGCAGGCGACGCAGGGCCGAGCGGATGATGGTTTCGTCTTCGACGATCAGAATATGCGGCATTGATTCAATTCTCTCGACGGTCTCGAATTTCAGGGGACGTCGCTACGACATGCCGGGGCAGGGTCACGCGGATCCGGGTGCCACGTTGCCGTTCGATGTCGGCAGGGCTGTCGATGGTGATTTGCCCATAATGCTCTTCCACGATGGAATAGACCAGAGCGAGCCCCAGTCCGGTTCCTTCGCCCGGGTCTTTGGTGGTGAAGAAGGGCTCGAACAGGCGGTCCATGATGCTCTTCGGGATCCCGCTGCCTTCGTCTTCGACAATCAAGTCGACGGTGTGCTCGAAGACGGAGCTGCGCACACGCACGGCACTGCCGGGCGGTGAGGCGTCGCGGGCGTTGGAGAGCAGGTTGATCAGCACCTGGGCCAGGCGCTGCGGGTCACCTTCGGCCCAGTGTTCCGGGTCGCAGAGGTTGAAGAACTGGACTTCGAAATTGCGCCGGTTCAGCGCCAGCAGCCCAATGGCATCCTGCGCCACTTCGGCCAGGCACACCGGCTCTTCGCTGTTCTGATGGCTGCCACCGGCATGGGCGAAGCTCATCAACGACTGGACGATGCGCGACACCCGTTTGGTCTGTTCAAGAATCTGGCTCGACAGCTCGGTGATCTCGCCATCGCCCTCGCGTTCCTCGCGCAGGTTCTGCGCCAGGCAGGCGATGCCGGTGATCGGGTTGCCGATTTCGTGGGCCACGCCGGCCGCCAGGCGGCCAATGCTGGCCAGGCGCTCGGAGTGCACCAGCTTGTCTTCCAGGGCCTGGGTTTCGGTCAGGTCCTCGACCAGCAGCACCAGGCCACTGTTACCCGGCGCCAATGGCTCGTCGATGGCGGCCTTGTGCAGGTTCAGCCAGCGAGGCTGCCCGTCGAGGGCCAGGCGTTGCTTGTGCAGGTGTTCGTCGGGCACGTCGATGAAGCCCTGCAGCAGGCCGCGCCAAGGTTCGCCGATGGTCACCAGGCGCGAGCCGACCACGTGCTTGGCGGCGATGCCGGTCAGCTCTTCCATGGCCTTGTTCCACATCAAGATCTCTTGGTCCTTGGCCAGGGAGCAGACGCCCATGGGCAGTTCCTGCAGGGTCTGGCGGTGGTAGCGGCGCAGGGCGTCGAGTTCGGCGGCAAGGCCGGTCAGGCGCGAGTGATAGTCTTCCAGGCGGCTTTCGATGAAGTGGATGTCTTCAGTGACATAGTTTTCGTTGCCGGATTTGTAGGGCAGGAAGGTCTCGACCATGTCCTGGGCCACGCTCGGCCCCATCAGGCCCGACAGGTTGGCCTCGATGCGGTCGCGCAGGCGGCGCAACGCATAGGGGCGGCGCTCGTCGAAGGGCAGGTAGAGGTCGCGCAGGGCCTGTTCGACTTCTTTCTGCGCAGCCTTGGCGCCCAGTGGCTTGGCCAGCTGGGTGGCAAATTCCTGTGGCGAAGCCGCGTGCAGCTCGCGGCGCTGCGGGCGGCGCACGTTGTCCACCGCGCACGCTTCGGCGGCGCTGGCTTCTTCACTGCTGGCATTGGTGAACAGCGAAATCAGGGTGAACAGCAAGACGTTTGCCGCCAGCGAGGCGATGGCCGCCATGTGCCAGCTGGTGTCGTCGAGGACGTAGATCATGTCCAGCAGCGGAATGTAGAAGCCCTGCAGGTTGCCCAGTAGCGGCAGCAGCATGGTCACCAGCCACACCAGGGTGCCGGCCAGCAGGCCTGCGATGAAACCGCGGCGATTGGCGGTAGGCCAGTACAGCACCGACAACACGCCCGGCAGGAACTGCAAGGTGGCGACGAAAGCGACGATGCCCAGGTTGGCCAGGCTCTGGTGGTTGTTCTGGGTCAGGTAGAACATGAAGCCGGCGGTGATGATGGCGACGATCAGCGCGCGGCGGGTCCATTTCAGCCAGCGGTAGATGTTGCCTTCGGCCGGCGGCTGGTAAAGCGGCAGCACCAGGTGGTTGAGGGCCATGCCCGACAGCGCCAGGGTAGTGACGATGATCAGCCCGCTGGCCGCTGACAGCCCGCCGATATAGGCCAGCAGCGCCAGTGCTTTATTGTTGGCAGCAATGCCCAACCCCAGCGTGAAGTATTCCGGGTTGGTGCTGGCGCCCAGGCGCAGACCGGCCCACAGCACCAGCGGCACGGCCAGGCTCATCAGCAGCAGGAACAGCGGCAGGCCCCAGCTGGCGCTGACCAACGAGCGCGGGTTGAGGTTTTCGGTGAAGGCCATGTGATACATGTGCGGCATGACGATGGCCGAGGCGAAGAACACCAGCAGCAGGGTGCGCCATGGCCCTTCCTGCAGCGGTGTGTGCAGCGCGGCCAGGGCGGTCTGGTTCTGCAGCAGCCACACTTCCAGCCCATGCGGGCCGCCAAACACACCGTACAAGGCGTACAGGCCGATGCCGCCCAGCGCCAGCAGCTTGATCACCGATTCGAAGGCAATGGCGAATACCAACCCTTCATGCTTCTCGCGCGTGGCGATGTGCCGCGAGCCGAAGAAGATGGTGAACAGAATGATCAGCGCACAGAAGGCGAATGCCACCCTGGCCTTGACCGGCTCGCCGGTCAGGATGCTGATCGAGTCGGCCACCGCCTGGATTTGCAGGGCCAGCAATGGCAGTACCCCGATCAGCATGATCAGGGTGGTCAGCGCGCCGGCCCAGGTGCTGCGGAAACGAAACGCCAGCAGGTCGGCCAGCGACGACAGCTGATAGGTGCGGGTGATCTTGAGGATCGGGTAAAGCAGCACCGGCGCCAGCAGGAAGGCCCCGGAGACCCCCAGGTAGCAGGCCAGGAAGCCATACCCGTACTGGTAGGCCAGGCCGACCGAGCCATAGAAGGCCCAGGCACTGGCATACACGCCCAGCGACAGGGTGTAGGTCAGCGGGTGGCGAATAATTGAGCGGGGTATCAGCCCACGCTCGCTGATCCAGGCCACGCCGAACAGCACCATGAGGTACGCGGCACTGATCAGGATCATCTGGGTCAGGCTAAAGCTCATCGGCATCTCGTTGGCTCTGCAGGATGAAGGTGACGACGATCAGGATCAGCCAGAGCAGGTAGGGGCGGTACCAGGCTCCGGTCGGTTCGATCCACCAGTCCATGATGGCCGGGGAGAACAGGTAGATCCCCACGACCAGAAGCAGGACCAAACGATAGATGTACATGCTGGCCTCGATGGTTGGGCGCTGCGGGCTTGGACTTATTATTGGCGCAAAAGAGTGGGCGGATGCTAGCGGGAATCGGTAGGGTTAGCCAAGGGTTTGAAATTATTGGGCTTTTGATTTTGAGGGGAAGTTGCCTGTTCCGGCCTCTTCGCGGGCAAGCCCGCTCCCACAGAAACGGTGCGGAACCTGGACTGCCCCCAAGAAGTTGGACACCAATCCAACCCTTGGGGGATCTATGGGCAAGTACACCGAGCAGTTCAAGCTCAAGGCGATTGCAGCCTACCTTGATGGCAGCC
>NZ_JABWRW010000049.1:0-6742 GCF_014269095.1 Pseudomonas sp. SWRI50
AACCAGCGCGCCGTACACCCACGAAGCGCAGGGCGACGACGTCTACAAAGACGCCGGTGAAATCGAGTTGGGCGTGAAGTCGGCAGCAGACATCGATGGCCGTGCCTTCGAAAACCTGCAGCTGGGTGACGCAGCGTCGGTCAAAGTCACCGACACCACCGACGATGTTGTGGCCAAACTGACTGCCACGCCTTCGGTTACCGAAGGTGGTGCGATCACCTACACCATCACCCTGACCAACAAAGACGGTCTGCCGATCGATAAACACTCGGCGCTGACCTTCACGCTGAGCGACGGCACTACCGTCATCACCGTGCCGGCCAACAGCACCAGCGGTTTCACCACCGTGACTGCTCCGGATAACGTCTACGTCGGTACCAACGACGCGGTAATCAAATCGATCGCCACCGTCGACGGCGCGGATGTCGGCAAGTTCGAGAACCTGGTTCTGGACAAAACGCCGGTCAGCACTGCTGTCACTGACGAACCAGGCTCGGGTACTCCAGGCGCTGGCAACGAAGGCGATCTGGTCAAGGTCACCATCACCGCCGATCAGGTTTCGGTTGCTGAGAACGTGAAGCCGACCTTCACCGTTCACATCAACACTGCGCTGGCTCACGACCTGGTCGTGACGCTGAGCAACAACGCGGTTGTGACCATCAAGGCTGGCGAAACCAGCGCGCCGTACACCCACGAAGCACAGGGCGACGACGTCTACAAAGACGCCGGCGAAATCGAGTTGGGCGTGAAGTCGGCAGCAGACATCGATGGCCGTGCCTTCGAGAACCTGCAGCTGGGCGATGCGGCCTCGGTCAAAGTCACTGACACCACTGACGATGTCGTGGCCAAGCTGACTGCCAGTCCTTCGGTCACCGAAGGCGGTGCGATCACCTACACCATTACGCTGACCAACAAAGATGGTCTGCCGATTGATAAGCACTCGGCGCTGACCTTCACCTTGAGCGACGGCACCACCGTCATCACGGTTCCGGCCAACAGCACCACCGGTTTCACCACCGTGACTGCCCCGGACAACGTCTACGTCGGTACCAACGATCCAGTGATCAAATCGATCGCTTCGGTGGATGGCGCGGATGTCGGCAAGTTCGAGAACCTGGTTCTGGACAAAACGCCGGTCAGCACTGCTGTGACCGACGAGCCAGGCACGCCGGGCAACGAAGGTGATCTGGTCAAAGTCACCATCACCGCTGACCAGGTTTCGGTTGCTGAGAACGTGAAGCCGACCTTCACCGTTCACATCAATACTGCCCTGGCTCACGACTTGGTTGTGACGCTGAGCAACAATGCGGTTGTGACCATCAAGGCCGGTGAAACCAGCGCGCCGTACACCCACGACGCGCAAGGCGATGACGTCTATAAAGACGCCGGCGAAATCGAGCTGGGTATCAAGTCCGCCGTCGATGTTGACGGCCGTGCCTTCGAAAACCTGCAACTGGGCGATGCGGCGTCGGTCAAAGTGACTGACACCACGGATGACGTGGTGGCCAAGCTGACCGCTACCCCTTCGGTCACCGAAGGCGGTGCGATCACCTACACCATTACGCTGACCAACAAAGATGGCTTGCCGATTGATAAACATTCGGCGCTGACCTTCACGTTGAGCGACGGCACCACCGTCATCACTGTGCCGGCCAACAGCACCACCAGCTTCACCACCGTGACTGCTCCGGACAACGTCTACGTCGGGACCAACGATCCAGTGATCAAATCGATCGCCACCGTTGATGGCGCGGATGTTGGCAAGTTCGAGAACTTGGTTCTGGACAAAACGCCGGTCAGCACCGCTGTCACCGACGAGCCAGGCACTCCGGGCAACGAAGGCGACTTGGTCAAAGTCACCATCACCGCTGATCAGGTTTCGGTGGCCGAGAACGTGAAGCCGACCTTCACCGTTCACATCAACACTGCCCTGGCTCACGACCTGGTCGTGACCCTGAGCAACAATGCCACCGTCACCATCAAGGCCGGCGAAACCAGCGCGCCGTACACTCACGAAGCGCAGGGCGACGACGTCTACAAAGACGCTGGCGAAATCGAGTTGGGCGTGAAGTCGGCAGCAGACATCGATGGCCGTGCCTTCGAGAATCTGCAGCTGGGCGACGCGGCGTCGGTCAAAGTCACTGACACCACCGACGATGTCGTGGCCAAGCTGACTGCCACCCCTTCGGTTACCGAAGGTGGTGCAATCACTTACACCATCACCCTGACCAACAAAGACGGTCTGCCGATCGACAAGCATTCGGCGCTGACCTTCACCCTAAGCGATGGCACCACCGTCATTACTGTGCCGGCCAACAGCACCACTGGTTTCACCACCGTGACTGCCCCGGACAACGTCTACACCGGTATCAACGATCCAGTGATCAAATCGATCGCTTCGGTTGATGGCGCGGATGTCGGCAAGTTCGAGAACCTGGTTCTGGATAAAACGCCGGTCAGCACTGCTGTCACTGACGAACCAGGCTCGGGTACTCCAGGCGCTGGCAACGAAGGAGACTTGGTCAAAGTCACCATCACCGCCGATCAGGTTTCGGTCGCTGAAAACGTGAAGCCGACCTTCACCGTTCACATCAACACCGCGCTGGCTCACGACCTGGTCGTGACACTGAGCAACAACGCCACCGTTACTATCAAGGCTGGCGAAACCAGCGCGCCGTACACCCACGAAGCGCAGGGCGACGACGTCTACAAAGACGCCGGTGAAATCGAGCTGGGCATCAAATCCGCCGTCGATGTTGACGGTCGTGCTTTCGAGAACTTGCAGCTGGGCGATGCGGCCTCGGTCAAAGTCACCGACACCACCGACGACGTGGTGGCCAAGCTGACCGCTACGCCTTCGGTCACCGAAGGTGGTGCGATCACCTACACCATCACCCTGACCAACAAAGACGGTCTGCCGATCGATAAACACTCGGCGCTGACCTTCACCCTGAGCGACGGCACTACCGTCATCACCGTGCCGGCCAACAGCACCAGCGGTTTCACCACCGTGACTGCTCCAGATAACGTCTACGTCGGTACCAACGACGCGGTGATCAAATCGATCGCCACCGTCGACGGCGCGGATGTTGGCAAGTTCGAAAACCTGGTTCTGGACAAGACGCCGGTCAGCACTGCTGTCACCGATGAGCCTGGCTCGGGTACTCCGGGTGCCGGCAACGAGGGCGACTTGGTCAAGGTGACGATCACGGCTGACCAGGTATCGGTCGCCGAGAACGTGAAGCCGACCTTCACCGTTCACATCAACACCGCGCTGGCTCACGATCTGGTCGTGACCCTGAGCAACAACGCGGTTGTGACTATCAAGGCTGGCGAAACCAGCGCGCCTTACACCCACGAAGCGCAGGGCGACGACGTTTACAAAGACGCCGGTGAAATCGAGTTGGGCGTGAAGTCGGCAGCAGACATCGATGGTCGTGCCTTCGAAAACCTGCAGCTGGGCGATGCGGCCTCGGTCAAAGTGACTGACACCACCGACGACGTGGTGGCCAAGCTGACCGCTACGCCTTCGGTCACCGAAGGTGGTGCAATCACCTACACCATCACCCTGACCAACAAGGACGGTCTGCCGATTGATAAGCACTCGGCGCTGACCTTCACCCTGAGCGACGGCACCACCGTCATTACCGTGCCGGCCAATAGCACCACCGGTTTCACCACCGTGACTGCCCCGGACAACGTCTACACCGGTATCAACGATCCAGTGATCAAGTCGATCGCTTCGGTCGATGGCGCGGATGTCGGTAAGTTCGAAAACCTGGTCCTGGACAAGACGCCGGTCAGTACTGCTGTCACTGACGAGCCTGGCTCGGGTACTCCAGGCGCTGGCAACGAAGGTGATCTGGTCAAAGTCACCATCACCGCCGATCAGGTTTCGGTTGCCGAGAACGTCAAACCGACCTTCACCGTCCACATCAACACCGCTTTGGCCCACGACCTGGTCGTAACCCTGAGCAACAACGCCACCGTTACTATCAAGGCTGGCGAAACCAGCGCGCCGTACACCCACGAAGCGCAAGGCGACGACGTCTACAAAGACGCTGGCGAAATCGAGCTGGGCGTGAAGTCGGCAGCAGACATCGATGGCCGTGCCTTCGAGAATCTGCAGCTGGGCGACGCGGCGTCGGTCAAAGTCACCGACACCACTGACGATGTCGTGGCCAAGCTGACTGCCACTCCTTCGGTTACCGAAGGTGGTGCGATCACCTACACCATCACCCTGACCAACAAAGATGGCTTGCCGATCGACAAGCACTCGGCGCTGACCTTCACCCTGAGCGATGGCACCACCGTCATTACTGTGCCGGCCAACAGCACCACCGGTTTCACCACCGTGGCTGCCCCGGACAACGTTTACGTTGGTACCAACGACGCGGTGATCAAATCGATCGCCACCGTCGACGGTGCTGATGTTGGTAAGTTCGAGAACCTGGTTCTGGACAAGACTCCGGTCAGCACTGCTGTGACCGACGAGCCAGGCTCGGGTACTCCGGGTGCCGGCAACGAAGGCGACTTGGTCAAAGTCACCATCACAGCTGATCAGGTTTCGGTTGCCGAGAACGTCAAACCAACCTTCACCGTTCACATCAACACTGCCCTGGCTCACGACCTGGTCGTGACCCTGAGCAACAATGCGGTTGTGACCATCAAGGCCGGCGAAACCAGCGCGCCGTACACTCACGAAGCGCAGGGCGATGACGTCTACAAAGACGCCGGTGAAATCGAGCTGGGCGTGAAGTCGGCAGCAGACATCGATGGCCGTGCCTTCGAAAACCTGCAGCTGGGTGACGCCGCTTCGGTCAAAGTGACTGACACCACGGATGACGTGGTGGCCAAGCTGACCGCTACGCCTTCGGTCACCGAAGGTGGTGCGATCACCTACACCATCACCCTGACCAACAAAGACGGTCTGCCGATCGACAAGCACTCGGCACTGACCTTCACCCTGAGCGACGGCACCACTGTCATCACTGTTCCGGCCAACAGCACCACTGGTTTCACCACCGTGGCTGCCCCGGACAACGTTTACGTTGGTACCAACGACGCGGTGATCAAATCGATCGCCACCGTCGACGGCGCTGATGTTGGTAAGTTCGAGAACCTGGTTCTGGACAAGACTCCGGTCAGCACCGCTGTCACCGACGAGCCAGGCTCGGGTACTCCAGGCGCTGGCAACGAAGGCGATCTGGTCAAGGTCACCATCACCGCTGACCAGGTTTCGGTTGCAGAGAACGTGAAGCCGACCTTCACTGTCCACATCAACACCGCGCTGGCTCACGACCTGGTCGTGACCTTGAGCAACAACGCTACCGTTACCATCAAGGCTGGCGAAACCAGCGCGCCGTACACCCACGAAGCGCAGGGCGACGACGTCTACAAAGACGCCGGCGAAATCGAGTTGGGCGTGAAGTCGGCAGCAGACATCGATGGTCGTGCCTTCGAAAACCTGCAGTTGGGTGACGCAGCGTCGGTCAAAGTCACTGACACCACCGACGATGTCGTGGCCAAGCTGACTGCCACCCCTTCGGTTACCGAAGGTGGTGCAATCACCTACACCATCACCCTGACCAACAAAGATGGCTTGCCGATTGATAAGCACTCGGCGCTGACCTTCACGCTCAGCGACGGCACCACCGTCATCACCGTGCCAGCCAACAGCACCACCGGCTTCACCACCGTGACTGCTCCGGACAACGTCTACACCGGTACCAACGACCCAGTGATCAAATCGATCGCTTCGGTGGATGGCGCTGATGTTGGCAAGTTCGAGAACTTGGTTCTGGACAAAACTCCGGTCAGCACCGCTGTCACCGACGAGCCGGGCTCGGGTACTCCAGGCACCGGCAACGAAGGCGACTTGGTCAAAGTCACCATTACTGCTGACCAGGTATCGGTGGCTGAAAACGTCAAACCGACCTTCACTGTTCACATCAACACTGCCCTGGCTCACGACCTGGTCGTGACCCTGAGCAACAATGCCACCGTCACCATCAAGGCCGGCGAAACCAGCGCGCCGTACACTCACGAAGCGCAGGGCGACGACGTCTACAAAGACGTTGGCGAAATCGAGTTGGGCGTGAAGTCGGCAGCAGACATCGATGGCCGCGCCTTCGAGAATCTGCAGCTGGGCGACGCGGCGTCGGTCAAAGTCACCGATACCACGGATGACGTGGTGGCCAAGCTGACTGCTACACCTTCGGTCACCGAAGGTGGTGCGATCACCTACACCATCACCCTGACCAACAAAGACGGTCTGCCGATCGACAAGCATTCGGCACTGACCTTCACGCTGAGCGACGGCACCACCGTCATCACGGTTCCAGCCAACAGCACCACCGGCTTCACCACCGTGACTGCTCCGGACAACGTCTACACCGGTACCAACGACCCAGTGATCAAATCGATCGCTTCGGTGGATGGCGCTGATGTTGGCAAGTTCGAGAACCTGGTTCTGGACAAGACTCCGGTCAGCACTGCTGTGACCGACGAGCCAGGCTCGGGTACTCCGGGTGCCGGCAACGAGGGCGACTTGGTCAAAGTCACCATCACGGCTGATCAGGTTTCTGTTGCCGAGAACGTCAAACCAACGTTCACCGTTCACATCAACACTGCCCTGGCTCACGACCTGGTCGTGACCTTGAGCAACAACGCCACCGTCACCATCAAAGCCGGTGAAACCAGCGCGCCGTACACCCACGAAGCGCAAGGCGACGACGTCTAC